>JBPYFG010000170.1:0-2679 GCA_051986365.1 Xanthobacteraceae bacterium | reverse complement strand
TCGCTCATTTTCAGTCCGAGCCAGTCGTCGCCCTTGTAAGTACCGGCCGAACGCACCGCGACGATTCGCGGCACATTCAATCCGCCATCCTCCTGGAGCCGCCGCGCGTCGCCGCCTGTGGCATTGGCCAGCGGTGCCAGCACCTGGGTGGTCGAGGTCACTTCGGCATATTCGCGCGGGTTTGCCGGTCCGACATTGATCAACGCGTTGAGCTTGCCGTCGGTGGCGCGCCAAAGGCCGAGTTCGTTGGCGCTCACGTTTGATTCCCAGACGCCCGGCTTCTTGGCATCGAGTTTGAGCGTGCGCGCTGCGCCCGAAGGCGAGGTTAGGGTCACGTCCGCGACCTGGTCGGCCATGGTCTGGCGGCGTACGAGAAGATCATGGCCGCTGACGGTCAACCGCAGCGCTTCCTCCTCCAGGTCGGGCTCTTTCATGAGCCAGTGCGACAGGCGTCGCAGCAGGTCGACATGTGGCCCCCCGCCTTCAAAGCCGCGGGCCCATAGCCAGATGTGATCCGAGAGCAGCAGCGCGACGCGACCCTCGCCCTCGTGTGACAGCACGAGCAACGGTTTTGCATCCGGACCCTGCATGATTGTTGTCCCGGTCGTGTTGCGGGTGTCGACAACGCGGAACCATTCGCTCCAGTGCGGCGGCTTGTCTTCGGAGCCGTCAAGACCGCGGGTGACGGGATGACGTTGGCCAAGGTCGGTGAGCTCCGGGCGGAATGCTTGATTAGTGACATTGCCGCTGGGCTCGGCCGGTAATATCGCGTCGAGCGGCGTGCGCCAGATGCTGGTTGAGCTTGCGTAATCAGGGCCGGCGGCCACCAGCACGGCACCGCCGTCGCGCACGTAACGGGTAATGTTATCGAAATAGATGATCGGCAGCACGCCCTGACGCGCGTACCGATCGAAAATGATCAGCTGAAAATCGTCGATCTTTTGCTGAAACAGCTCGCGCGTGGGGAATGCGATCAGCGACAGCTCGTTGATAGGCGTGCCGTCCTGCTTTTCCGGAGGACGCAGAATCGTGAAGTGCACCAGGTCGACCGACGGGTCGGATTTGAGAAGATTGCGCCAGGTGCGCTCGCCGGCGTGAGGTTCGCCCGATACGAGGAGAACGCGCAGTTTGTCGCGCACGCCGTCGATGCTTACGACTACGCGGTTATTGACCTGAGTGAGTTCGCCAGCAAGTGGCGATGCCTCGATCTCGATGATGTTTTGTCCGCCGTGAGGAATTGGAACGGTAACGCTCTGCGCCGTGCCGATCGGAACATTGCGCGTTTCGATGACGTCGCCGTCGCGCCGAACGGTTACCTGGGCGGTGCTTTCGTGTGCGCCCTGGTCCTCCACGCGATACGTGATCGTCTGCGGCTGACCGACAATACCGAACCGCGGCGCCGCGATCAGGGCGACGCGGCGGTCGCGCTCGTCCGCGTGACCGGTGATGAGGGCGTGCACAGGCGCGGAAAAACCAAGCGAGGAAGTGTCGGCCGGCACGTCGTGCACGCGGCCATCGGTGATCATGATGACGCCGGCAAACCGATCGGATGGAACATCGGCCAGTGTCGAATTGAGCGCCGTGAACAAACGCGTGCCGTCGGTCTCGCCGTCGGCTTCTCCCGCCTCGATGACGCGCACCTCCAATCCTGGAATTCGATGCAGCTGGTCGAGTACTTTCGCGCGGGCCGCTTCGGTCTGTTGCATGCGATCGCCGAAGTTCTGACTCGGGCTCTTGTCGACCACGACGACAGCAATTGAAGTCAGCGGATCGCGATCTTCGCGGGTGAACGATGGATTGGCGAGCGCGAGCGCGATCAACGCCAAGGCGAGTGTTCGCACCGCGGCGCCACGGCTGCGCGATATAAACAGGACCAGGGCGAACAGGACCGCCGCCGCAATCACCGCCCACAGGATCTGCGTGGCGACCAGAGGAGCGAACGCAATACTGATGTTCAAAAGCTCTCTCCTGGCCCGACGTTTATTGGCCTAAGCGCTCAAGCAGCGCCGGCACATGCACCTGATCGGCTTTGTAATTACCGGTGAGTGTGTACATGACGATATTCACGCCGGCGCGGAACGCGAGCTCGCGCTGGCGTGGCTGCCCGTCGACCATCGGCAGCACCGGTTGGCCGTCCGGCCGCGTCGCCCAGGCACCGGCAAAATCGTTCGAGGTTATGATGATTGACGAGACGCCGTCGCCGCCGCGGGCCGGGCGACCAGAGGCGTCCTGCTCGCTTTCCGACGGCAGCGCCTCAACCCAGAGCTGGCCGCTGTCAAACCGGCCGGGAAAATCACGCAGCAGATAGAAGGTCTTGGTCAAAACGTGATCGCGCGGGACCGGCTCAAGTTCAGGAATGTCAAGCGATGAGAGGATTTTGCGCAGTTCGAGCATCCCGGGACTGTGGGTTTCGCCACCTGGGCCGGCCGGCGCGACGACCGCGTCGCGGGTGTCGAACAACACGGTGCCGCCGTCTTTCATGTACGCGTCGATGCGCTTGAGCGCGGCGTCGGAAGGCCGCGGTGCGCCGGGCACGATTGGCCAGTAGATCAGCGGATAAAACACAAGCTCGTCGCGGGCGATATCGAGCCCAATCGGATCGCCGGGCTCGAGCGCGGTGCGCTGCGCGAGAAATAGCGTAAGCCCGGAAAGTCCAGCCTTGCTGATAGCATCGACCTC
>JBPYFG010000169.1:0-6010 GCA_051986365.1 Xanthobacteraceae bacterium | reverse complement strand
GCGCGCCAGTGTTTACCTGCGCGACGCGCTGACCCCGGGCGACAAGATCAACGGTCCGGCCATCATCGTCGAACCGCATCAGACCGTGGTCGTCGAAAACGGTTGGCAGGCCGCGCTTACCGGCCGCGATCATCTGGTGCTGCGGCGCGTGCAGAAGCTTGCCCGCCCCCGCGCCATCGGTACACACGCCGATCCGGTGATGCTCGAAGTGTTCAACAATCTGTTCATGTCGATCGCGGAACAGATGGGCGTGGCGCTGCAAAACACCGCCTATTCGGTGAACATCAAGGAGCGCCTCGATTTCTCGTGCGCGGTGTTCGACGGCGATGGCTCGCTCGTCGCCAATGCCCCGCACATGCCGGTGCATCTCGGCTCGATGGATCGGGCCGTCGAGACCGTGATCCGCGAGAACAAATCCAAGATCCGGCCCGGCGATGCCTACGCCATCAACGCGCCGTATAACGGCGGCACGCATTTGCCCGATATCACCGTCTGCACGCCGGTTTTCGATCGCTCCAAAATCCTGTTCTGGGTCGCTTCGCGCGGGCATCACGCCGACGTCGGCGGGATCTCGCCCGGCTCGATGTCGCCGAACGCGACCACGATCGAACAGGAGGGCATCTATATCGACAATTTCAAGCTGATCGATCGCGACCGCTTCCGCGAGAAGGAGCTCTACGCGCTTCTGACCGGCGGCAAGTACCCCGCGCGCAATCCATTGCAGAACGTCAACGACATCAAAGCGCAAATCGCCGCCAACGAAATGGGCGTGCGCGAACTGCACAAAATGGTGCGTTCTTTCACGCTTCCGGTGGTGCGCGCCTATATGCGCCACGTGCAGGACAATGCCGCCGAAAGCGTGCGCCGGGTCATTGACCGCCTGCACGACAGCGCTTTTGCGGTCGAGACCGATCAGAGCAACAAGATCACGGTGCGCATCGCCGTCGACAAGGAGCGCCGCGAGGCGACCGTCGATTTCACCGGCACCAGTCCGCAGCAGCCCAGCAATTTCAATGCCCCTGAGCCGGTAACGCGCGCCGCCGTGCTCTATGTGTTCCGCGTGATGGTCGACGACGACATCCCGATGAATGGCGGCTGCCTGCGTCCAATCCGCATCATCATTCCAAAAAGATCGATGCTATCGCCGCAATTTCCCGCCGCGGTCGTGGCCGGCAATGTCGAAACCTCGCAGGAGGTGACGAACTGCCTGTTCGGCGCGCTCGACGCCATGGCAGCAGCGCAGGGCACCATGAACAATCTCAATTTCGGTAATGCGCAGTATCAGTATTACGAGACGATCTGCTCGGGTTCGCCCGCAGGTCCCGGATTCCCCGGCACGGATGCCGTCCATACTCACATGACCAATACGCGGCTCACCGATCCGGAAGTACTGGAATTCCGTTATCCGGTCCTGCTCGAAGACTTTCACATCCGAAAAGATTCTGGCGGCCACGGGCAGTGGAACGCCGGCGACGGCATTCGCCGCACCATCCGGTTTCTGGAAAAGATGGAGTGCACCATTCTCTCGGGCCATCGCCGCGTGCCGCCATTCGGACTGGCCGGCGGCGGCGATGGGCAGATCGGCGAGAACTGGGTGCGGCGCAAGGATGGCCGCATGGAACGATTGCAGGGTTGCGACGCGACCATCATCGATGCCGGCGAAGCGATCATCATCCAGACGCCAACCGCGGGCGGCTATGGCAAGCCAATCTCCTAATTGCGCGGCAACCTGCGTCTTTTATTTCCGCGTCACCGAATACCGGATATTGGCTTGGCTGCCCTGCCAGTAAAAGGTGTAATCGATCACGACCTTGCCGTTATCCGGCAGCGGCAACACCGCGTTGCACACGACTTGCGTGTTGCCGCTCGACACGGTTGTGATCGGCGCGTAGCGACTGGGCTCAAGCTTGAGCTGCTTGAGGATGTCGGCAAGCGTCCGTTTGGCGCGATCGGAGTCGCATTCGGGCAGAAAAAAGCGGTCGTGCAGGCCGTAATAAAGCAAGGCAGCGACGACGCCGATAAGCGGGATCGCCAGCAGCCGGAGCGTCCGGCGCATTGGGTCGCGCTGGCGGACGGACTGTTGTGACGAAGCGTCTTGCGGCATGCTCGCGCCTCGCTCAAACCAGGCCCACACCGTTACGGCGGTAGCGTCGTGCCGTTTAGATCGCCTTGACGATCTCTTCCGTCATTTTCTTCGCGTCGCCGAGCAGCATCATGGTGTTGTCGCGATAAAACAGCGGATTGTCGATACCGGCATAGCCGGACGCGAGCGAGCGCTTGTTGAACATTACGGTGCCGGCCTTCCACACCTGCAGCACCGGCATGCCGTAGATCGGCGATTTCGGATCTTCTTCGGCGGCGGGGTTGGTGACGTCATTGGCGCCGATCACATAGGCGACGTCGGCCTGCGGAAATTCCGAATTGATGTTTTCCAGTTCGAACACTTCGTCATAAGGCACATTCGCCTCGGCCAACAGCACGTTCATGTGACCCGGCATGCGGCCGGCGACCGGATGAATGGCGTATTTGACCTCGACGCCGGCCGCCTTGAGCTTGTCGGCCATTTCGCGCAGCGCATGCTGCGCCTGCGCCACCGCCATGCCGTAACCCGGCACGATGATAACCTTGCCGGCATTCTTAAGAATGAAAGCAGCGTCCTCCGCCGATCCGATCTTGACCGGCCGGTCGCCAGCCTGCGTGGCCGGACCCGCCACCTCGCCGCCGAAGCCGCCGAGAATGACGGAAATGAACGAGCGGTTCATGCCCTTGCACATAATGTAGGACAGGATCGCGCCCGAAGAGCCGACCAGCGCGCCGGTAACGATCAACGCCGGATTTCCAAGCGTGAAGCCGATGCCGGCCGCCGCCCAGCCGGAATAGGAATTGAGCATCGAGATCACGACCGGCATGTCGGCGCCGCCGATCGGAATGATGATGAGAACGCCGATCAGAAAAGAAACCGCCGCGATCAGCCAGAATGCGAGATGTTGCTGCGCTTCGAAAAACCAGACGATCAACGCGATCAGCCCAAGCCCGAGCGCGATATTGATCGCATGCCGCGCCGGCAGAATGATCGGTGCGCCGCTCATCCGCCCCGAGAGCTTGAGGAAGGCGATGACCGAGCCGGTGAAGGTGACGGCGCCGATGGCGACGCCAAGCGACATTTCGATCAGGCTCTGGCCGTGAATCGCGCCTTCGCTGCCGATGCCAAAGGCGGACGGTGCGTAGAGCGCGCCGGCCGCGACCAGCACCGCAGCCATGCCGACCAGCGAGTGAAAGGCGGCGACCAATTCCGGCATCGAGGTCATCGGCACGCGCCGCGCTATCACCGCGCCGGTGCCGCCGCCGAGCGCCATGCCGAGCGCTACCAGGCCCCATGCCGGATAGCTCGCCGGCGGATGCAGCCCAAGCGTGGTGGCGATCGCGATCGCCATGCCGAGCATGCCAAAGAAATTGCCGCGCCGGCTGGTTTCCGGATTCGACAGGCCGCGCAACGCCAGGATGAAAAGCGCGGCGGCAACCAGATAGCAAAGCGCGGCGATATTGGCGCTCATCCGGTCACTTCTTTTTTCTTTGGAACATGCCGAGCATGCGTTGCGTCACCAGAAAGCCGCCGAAAATGTTGACCGACGCAAAGCACAGCGCGACGAAGCCCAGGGCGCGCGCCCATAGCGGACCGGCATCGTTGGCGACAAGCGTGACCCCCACAGCAAGGAGCGCACCGACGACAATGACTGAGGAAATTGCATTGGTCACCGACATCAAAGGCGTGTGCAGCGCCGGCGTCACGGACCAGACCACGTAGTAGCCGACGAACACCGCGAGCACGAAAATCGACAGGCGGAACACGAACGGGTCGGGGACGTCGCTCGCAGCCACCGGTGCATTACCGGTCGCAGCCGCAATCAGATCGAGCTGCCCCAGAATCGAAAGTGTGATCATGATCGGATGCCGTTCCTTGGATCTAAGCCGCGCTCTTTGGTCTGAAACTTGGATGCACCACCGCGCCGTCGCGGGTGAGCACAGTGGCTTTGATGATTTCGTCGTCCCAATTAACAGTCATCGCTTTGGTCTTTTTGTCGATCAGGAGTTCCAGGAAAGCAAAGACGTTCTTGGCGTAGAGGCTCGACGCCGTCGCGGCGAGCCGGCCCGGGACGTTGCGGTAGCCGACGATCTTGACGCCGTTGATCTCGGTCACTGCGTCGGAACTTACGCCCTCGACATTGCCGCCCCGTTCGACGGCGAGATCGACCACCACCGAGCCGGGCCGCATCGAGGCCACCATGTCTTTGCTGATCAGCCGCGGCGCCGGCCGGCCGGGAATGAGCGCGGTCGTGATCACAATGTCCTGCTTCTTGATGTGCTCGGCGACCAGGGCGGCTTGCTTGGCCTGATACTCTTTGGACATTTCCTTGGCATAGCCGCCGGCCGTCTCGGCGGCTTTGAATTCCTCGTCTTCCACCGCAATGAATTTCGCGCCGAGGCTTTCCACTTGCTCCTTCGCAGCTGGCCGCACGTCGGTCGCGGTGACGATGGCGCCGAGCCGGCGCGCAGTCGCGATCGCCTGCAGTCCGGCGACGCCGGCGCCCATGACGAAAATCCGCGCGGCAGGGACCGTGCCGGCCGCCGTCATCATCATCGGCAGCGCGCGGCCGAAGGCGGCGGCGGCGTCGATCACCGCGCGATAGCCCGCCAGGTTGGCTTGGCTCGACAACACATCCATGACTTGCGCGCGGGTGATGCGCGGCAACAGCTCCAGTGCGAAAGCGACGATGCCGGCCTCCGCCATCCCACGAACCGCGTTCTCGTGGCCATACGGATCCATCATGCCGATGACGATGGCGCCTTTTTTCAGTCGCGCCAGTTCAGGCGCTTCCGGCCGCCGCACCTGAAGCACGATGTCGGCATCGTCCAAGGGATCAGCCGCGACGGCAGCGCCCACTGCCGTGTAATCCGCATCGAGGATACCGGATTTAATGCCGGCGCCCCCTTGCACGGCGACCGTAGCGCCGAGCGCGACCATCTTCTTGACGGTTTCGGGAGTTGCAGCGACGCGCGGCTCGTCCGCATCGGCCTCGGCAATCACCGCAACCTTCATAAATCCTCCGCCGACGCCGGGTCAGCTCACGTCAGAAAAAATGCCATGAGGATAAGGATCACGACGATGACCGCCAGCGACACCTTAACCAGCGTGACGAAATTGCGATACGTCTGTTCGTGAGCGGTCAAATCGTTGCCAGTCGCGGTTGCGTATTGGACCTCAGCGTGATCGGCCATTCCCATCTCTCCAAGCGGCAGACGCGTTGTTCGACGATGATCTTCCGAAAACCGTACCACTTTCGGGATCATGCTTTAGCGGCGGACTTAGCGTAATTGCGCTGGCAGAGCAACCGCGGCTCTGCATGCGATTTCGCCAGCCGCTTATGCCGGTGAACACGCCGCCGCGCCTTGCTCGGCCGGCCTCGAATCCCTACTCTTCGCAGTACCAAGCCATCAAGGACAGAGTCATGCTCAGAAAAGAACAAAATGATCTTCTGACGCAGACCGGTCCCGGTACCCCGATGGGCAGGCTGTTTCGCTGCTATTGGCTGCCGGCGCTGCTGGCCGAGGAACTCCCTGAAAATGACTGCCCGCCGGTGCGGGTGAAACTGCTCTCGGAACGGCTTCTTGCGTTTCGCGATTCCAAAGGCCGCTACGGTCTTATCGACGAGTTTTGCGCCCATCGCGGTGTGTCGCTTTGGTTCGGACGCAACGAGGACGGCGGCCTGCGCTGCCCTTATCATGGCTGGAAATACGATGTGATCGGCCAATGCATCGAGGTGCCGTCGGAGCCGGTGGAGAGTGGCTTCTGCAAAAAGATCAAGCTCGCGTCCTATCCGCTGGTGAAACGCGGCGACGTGCTGTGGACCTATATGGGTCCGCCAGAACAAAAGCCGCCGCTGCCGGAATGGGAATTCGCGCTCGTCCCGCGGGAACAGACATTCGTCTCCAAACGCTTGCAGGAATGCAA
>JBPYFG010000168.1:0-2750 GCA_051986365.1 Xanthobacteraceae bacterium | reverse complement strand
ATCGCCCAATCCCGAATGGGCGTGGCCGTAATCGATGATCAAGGCAGCGCCGTCGTCACGGGTGCGGCGGCCGAGCTCAAGCGCGACGGTGTCGGCGCGCCATTCGTAGATCGAGCCGAGCGGGGCGTCACGCAACGCACGCGGCAGCGAGGTTTCGAAGAATTGCAGCGGTTCGCGCGCGGCATCGAACGCGAGATTGCCTTCGGCGCTAACGGTGACCACGCGCTCGTGCCAGCCATCCTCGCGTTTGACGGCCTGATGCACAGGTAGCGCGTCGATGAATTCATTGGCGACGATGATGCTCGGGCCGCCCGGCACGTCTTCGAGCCTGTCGTGCCACAGCATTGGCAGCCCGATTCTGGCGAGCCGCCGCTCCTGAATTTCGCGCAGCGCCGGGCTGATCTCAACGAGATGCAGCACCGCCGCTTGGCGAAATCCGGCCACCGCTTTGGTCGCGCGCAACGCATCGTCAAGGAGCGTGCCGCGCCCGGGGCCGAGCTCAACGATGCGAAAATTTTCCGGCGCGCCCATCTGCCGCCAGACCGTCGCCATCCAGACCCCGATCAGCTCGCCGAACATTTGGCTGATCTCCGGCGCGGTGATGAAATCGCCGCCGCCACCGAGCGGATCGCGCTTGACGTAATAGCCGTGCTCCGGATGGGTGAGGCACAGCCGCATGTAGTCGGCAACCGGCATTGGCCCGCCGATCGCGATCCGCCGTCGGATTTCATCGAGCAGCGGGGCGGCCGCGTCAGCCATTTTTGGGTTTCGGCAGGCGCTGGAAAGCAACGACGAGAATGGCGATGCCGCCGATGATCAATGGAATGCACAACAGCATTCCCATCGTCAGGCCGCCCCATAAAAAACCGAGCTGCACGTCCGGCTCGCGAAACAACTCGCAAGTGATTCGCGCCACGCCATAGCCGATCGCGAACACGCCGGTGACGATACCGGGCCGTTTGAGTGCACCGGAGCGAACGAGTAAGCCGATGATAATGAACAGCACGACGCCCTCGAGCGCTGCCTCGTAGAGCTGGCTTGGGTGGCGCGGAAGAGGTCCGCCATGCGGGAACACCATGGCCCAAGGAACATCGGTGGGGCGGCCCCATAATTCGCCGTTGATGAAATTGGCGATGCGGCCGAGGAATAATCCGATCGGCGCCACGGCCGCAGTCACGTCGCCGAGCGACAACATCGGAATGCCGCGGTGGAGCGCAAACAGCACGATGGCAACGATGCAGCCGGTGACGCCGCCGTGGAACGACATGCCGCCATTCCAGAGCTGGACGATTTCAAGCGGATTGGCGGCGAAATGCGCAAGATTATAGAACAGGACATAACCAATGCGGCCGCCGAGGATAATGCCGAGCGTGATCCAGATGACGAAGTCGTCGAAATCGGTTACGGTGAACGGGGCAGGGCCGCCCCACAGCTTTTGCGAAGAAATAATGGCGCGTGCATAAAACCAGCCGCCGATGATGCCGACGATATAGGCGAGCGCATACCAGCGCACCGCAAACGGGCCGACCGAAATCAGGACCGGATCGATCGCGGGAAACGGAATGACCGGGAGGACGAGCATCGACTTTTCCTGAATCTCGACTTTCTAATTGGCGCTGCGTGCCGCTCTATTGCCGCCAGTCATACGGTCAGGGTCAAAACTCATTATTTACACGAGCCACGTTGCAGCCAAAATCGCGCGCCGGGCAGGAGAAGGGCGAAGAGCGTATCGGGGATACGGTCGAGCCCTTCGACGAACCCGGCGGTGATTTTCGCTGCAACCCAAAGGGACGCGGGCCTTTCGGTCGCTGGCGTCGTTGCTCGTCGCTCATGATCGTGTAGATCACATCGCTCCTCGCGCCTAGCCAGGGACGAAATACCCAGCGTCGCGGCCGTGTAAATAATGATTTTTGACCCTCGTTTGCGGCTTTAGCCGTCTTCACGCGCTTATTACGCTCCTTGCCTTGCGCCCCTTGCGTCCAGGCTGCACCATCGCCATTGTTTCTAAGCGGGACGGGCTCTGGTAGCAATTGACGGCCGCGAAGGCGAGCGCGGAGGCGAGCATGGTGCAGACGACGAATCGGTTTTTCGATGAAGTTGCCCGGCTGATGAACGATGCGGCCGGCGTCGCGCAGGGCGTCCGCCGTGAATTCGAAACGCTATTCCGCAACCAGGCGGACCGCTTTCTGCGCGATCTCGACGTGGTCAAGCGCGAGGAATTCGAAGCCGTCAAGGAGATGGCGCGGATCGCGCGCGAGGACTCTGAAGCGCTCAAGGCGCGCCTCGCGGCGCTCGAAGCGAGGCTCGCGCAATTAACGCCCGTGACCGGGCCGGCGGCCGAGCCGCCGCCAAGCCCCAATATCGACAGGCCCACGCTTTAGTGCCGCGAACCCGAAGTTCGCGTCGGCCCTAGTCGGTCCAGGTGGGCGCACTTGGGCCGATGTCTCCTTTTCAGGGTAAAACGGACATCGAATGGCGGGCGTTTCAATGTCCGCTTATGGCCCATAGCGGACATTGAGCCTCAACCGACACCCCCTGACTGTGCCGAAAGACAAAAGATACGGCTCGCAAAATTCACCTGACGCCTACATCTGTTCGAGAGCACTGAAGGAGGCGCACATGCTGACGTCACGTACCCGTCAAGAGTCTACCGCCTGGTCAATCGGCTCCAGTCTTGTCACCCTAGGTCTGCCGCCGAAAGATCCCGACGATGATGACGAGGACGAAGAAGACGACGAGGATGAAGACGA
>JBPYFG010000167.1:0-8911 GCA_051986365.1 Xanthobacteraceae bacterium | reverse complement strand
GTCGCCTCCGGTAGCGCCGCCCGGCGTAGCGACATCCTCAGCCGCGTCACCGATCTTTTTGTCTACGACGCCGCACGCTATTCGCCGGATCAGATCCGCCTATTCGGCGACGTGATGGCGCGCCTGGCAGGTGGAATGGGAAACGAGGCGCGCGCCCGATTGGCCGAGCGACTGGCGACGATCGGCAGTGCACCCGTCAACGTCGTCCAGATGCTTGCGTTGGACGACGACGCCGGCGTGGCCGGTCCGGTGCTCGTTCAATCGCAACGACTCTCCGAGCGCGATCTCCTCCTGATCGGTGGCGGCAAGGGCCAGCACCATCTCTTGGCGCTGGCGCACAGAGCGCGTTTGAGCCAACGGGTCACCGACCTTTTGATCGCGCGTGGCGATCACGCCGTCCTCGGCGCCCTAGTCCGAAACCGCGGTGCGCGCTTTTCGACCGCGGGCTGGCGCCGCCTGCACGAGCGCACGCGCACCGATAAAGCGCTTGCGGCTGAGCTGGCTCGCCGATCGGAGGAACAAGCGGACGAACATTCACACAATGGCGGCGAAGCCGATGTCTATCGCCATGCCCGCGATGGTAAGCTGGACGAGACCGCGACCGCCTTGGCCAAGCTGTCCGGCATCCCCAGTGACGCCGTCGAGCGGGCGTTGCTCAACCAACGCACCGACGTCGTTCTGGTGATTGCGAAAGCCGCGGGACTGTCCTCGATCACGACCGAAGCGCTGGTGCGCCTGCGCGCTGCCGATCGCGGCATGTCGGCAGAGGACGTCGCGCAATCCTTAGCCAAATTCAATCGCCTGCCGCGCGACAGCGCCCGGCGGGTTCTGAATTTCTTCCGTATCCGGCTCGAAAAAGGCTCAGGTCCGGCGATCCCGCCGGACCTGCCCATTCAGAGTTAGCCTGCGGCCAGCTACCTGCAGCCGCCTCGATTTACGCTCAGCAATAGCCCGGCTGGACCTGCAGCCAGGAGCCGTTCGGATAACGGTAATAGCAGCCGCCCCGCCACCAGTAGTAACCACCGCGCCGCCGCTGCGCCTCGGATGCAATCACCGCGCCCGTAGTCGCGCCGATCACGGCGCCGGCAACTGCGCCACCTGCACCCCGCCCGACCGCGCCACCAATAATGCCGCCGAGTGCACCCCCAACGATTGCTCCCGCGACCGGATCCTGCGCCGCCGCCTCCTGCGCCGGCATTATTGCCGCCATGCTCAGCAACATCGCGGCGCCCAGCATTCGCTTCATGGCCCTCTCCCTGCGCGTTCAACCATGTTCACTTCAGATTAGATCAAGTCCTCGCCGTCCGAGGTTTGAATCTCGTGCATCATAGAATGCTCGCGATCCAAGTTCGACTGGAATATTGCCGAAATGGGGGCGGCAGTGCCGAAAACCGCTGGCCGGATGATTTGCTACGGCGATGGTTGCCGGCGCGTCGGCGCTCCGAATGCGGCTCGAACGCACGCTTACTTTACGTCGCGATGCAACAAACGTGATGACAAAGCGTTAAAAGTTTCGTTGCAGAATCTTCTTGACTCCCCGCTTATTGCATTTATGTGGGGATTCAGCCGCTGTTGGTCGGTTCGCGTCGACTGATCGAGCGGCTTTCGCTTGCCGGGCGCCAATGTGCCGGCATCTCGGGTCTCTGATTGGGGAGGACGGCATGAGCCAGAACGCCCTCTTGCGATCGGTGAAAGGCTTGGGGGCTCAAGGCTTGGGCGCTCCAAGTACCGCTCGTAAGGAAGACCGCAAGGTCAAATTGAAGGTAGCGGTTTCCGCGACGGCAGAAAGCCAGCAGGATTTTGCGGGCAAGGACCATTTCGCCGTTCGCAACGGTGTTCGCTGTGCCGGCGTGCATTTGATCGTCGATTTGCACGGCGCCAAACGGCTCAATGATATCGATCATATCGAGGCGACGCTGCGGCGCTGCATTGAAGCCGCCCGCGCGACACTCTTGCACATTCACTTGCATCATTTTCAGCCGAGCGGCGTGTCTGGGGTCGCGGTACTGGCGGAGAGCCATATCTCGATCCATACATGGCCAGAAGCGGGTTACGCCGCGCTCGACATCTTTATGTGCGGTTCCGCCGAGCCGGACAATTGCATCCCGGTGCTGCGCGAGGCCTTCGCCGCGAAGCGCGTCGATGTCAACGAAATCCTCCGCGGCCAAGACGCCTGACCAGAGCTCAATTCGCAGCTGAAAGGCCGAGTCGAGCTTGGCCTTTATTTTAATTCTGAATCGGTTTGCCTTCATTGCAGAAGATGATCACCATTGCGCGCGGGTTGCCGCGGGGATTGCTATGACCAGATCAAAGAACCGGTCGACGAACAATTTGGCCAAGCAGCGCTGGATCGCTGAAACGCTGTTCGACGATCTCGGGTTCCGCATGACCTTCGCAGTCGACAAGGTGCTGTATGAGGTGCAGACCGAGCATCAGCATCTCGTGCTGTTCGAGCACCAGTTCTTCGGCAAAATGTTGATGCTCGACGGGGCGACGCAAATCTCCAAAAAGGACGAATTCATCTATCAGGAGATGATGTCGCACGTGCCACTTTTTGCCCATGGCAAGGCCGAGGATGTGCTGATCATCGGCGGCGGCGATTGCGGCATTGCCGAGGAGGTGCTCAAGCACGGGACGGTCAAACGCCTGACCCAGGTGGAGATCGACCCGGCGGTGATCGAATTCGCCAAGGAGCATTTTCCCGAATTCACCAAGCCGGTCTTCGCCGATCGGCGCTTTGAATCCGTGATCGACGACGGCGCCAAATATGTCGCCGTGACCGACCACCGCTTCGACGTCATCATCGTGGATTCGACCGATCCGATCGGCCCGGGAAAGATTTTGTTCGGCGCCAGGTTTTATGCCGGCTGCCGCCGCTGCATGAAGCCAGGCGGCGTGCTGGTGACGCAAAACGGCGTCCCGTTCTTTCAGAATAACGAGCTCACCATGACCATGCGCAGGTTCCGCCGCCTGTTCGCGGACGCGAGCTGCTATGTTGCTGCCATTCCGGTCTATGTCGGCGGCCATATGGCGCTGGGGATTGCGAGCGACAACAAGCGCGTTCGCCGACACTCGGTCGCAACTATTGCGGAGCGTTATCACAAAGCCGGCAGCTTCAAGACTAGGTATTGGACGCCAGAGGTTCACGTCGCGGCATTCGCGCAGCCGCGCTTTATCGCCGAGCTTGTCGACAGAGCGGCAGTAGCGAAACCGTGAGGTTGCGGGCAGACGCAGGCTCGCGACTGGTGTAGCCTAAGGCCGGTCTTCGTCCGACCCGGTTGGCGACGCCATGAGCTTCTTTCCGGCCAAAGATCCGACATTCGGGGACGCGCCGTCGACTGATGCGATCGCGCACATTATCGTACCGCGCACGGTCGATCTCGGCGGGTTGCAGGTTCGCCGCGCGCTGCCCTCGGCGCGTTCGCGCATGGTTGGCCCATTCATTTTCTTCGATCATTTCGGACCCGCGACATTTCGCGCCGGTGAAGGCATCGATGTGCGGCCGCATCCGCATATCGGCCTCGCCACCGTCAGCTATTTGTTTGACGGCGAGATCGTGCATCGCGATAGCCTCGGCAGCGCGATGCCGATCCGCCCTGGCGCAGTGAATTGGATGACGGCGGGACGCGGCATCGTCCATTCCGAACGCACCGCGCCCGATCACCGCGATGGCGGCGAGCCGCTGCACGGTCTGCAATTGTGGGTCGCGCTGCCAATGAAGGACGAAGAGACCGCGCCGGGCTTTGCCCACACGCCTGCGACCGACATTCCGCAGGCGCGCGAGGACGGCTTGA
The DNA here is from genome assembly GCA_051986365.1 of Xanthobacteraceae bacterium. Classification (GTDB taxonomy): domain Bacteria; phylum Pseudomonadota; class Alphaproteobacteria; order Rhizobiales; family Xanthobacteraceae; genus BOG-931. The sequence continues at coordinate 5,117 of JBPYFG010000167.1, read as the reverse complement.
CACTGCGCGTCGTCGCCGGCGCCATGCACGGCCTGCGCTCGCCCGTCGCGACGCTGTGGGAGACGATCTTCGCCGAGATCCGACTGAAGGCCGGCAGCATCCTGCCGGTCGGCAGCGAGCATGAGGAGCGCGCGCTCTATGTCATTTCTGGCGAGATCGAGATTGGCGGCGAGCGCCATCCATCGCAACGACTATTAGTGCTTAAGCCCGGCGACCGCGTTGATGTGAAAGCGCACACGGACGCGCATTTCATCCTGGTTGGCGGCGCCGCCATGGACGGGCCTCGCCACATCTGGTGGAATTTCGTGTCTTCGCGCAAGGACCGCATCGAATCGGCCAAGGCGGACTGGAAGTCGGGTCGCTTCGCGCTCGTCCCCGGCGACACTGCGGAATTCATTCCGCTGCCCGAGGGTTCTTAGAATCCTAATAGCGGTTTCGCTGCGCTTCAGAGGCAGGTCGCGCGAGCGCTGGCCGGTCGCGCGGCGGCGACCGCATTGCCGACCACGCAATGTTTGGGGCCGACATGTTCTGACCCAATCCGATTCAGTGCGGTTTCGCTGCGATCGAATTCCAGCAAATGCTCGACGGCAAACGCTGAAGTTCCGTTAGTAGCCCGACCACGCTAGGGTAAATGCGACTGATCCGAAAAGCGGAGGACTGCGATGATTGTTGTTCAGCCCCGGGTGGTAGCCGTGCTGCTCGCCATTTGCGTCGTAACGGGGGCCGCCGCTGCATCCGCCAGAGAATCCGAGCTCGAACAGGTATACCGCATCATTGCCGGGAAAAAATTTGTCGACCTGACCCACGCATTCGGACCGGAGACGCCGGTCTGGTCCGGCTTCGGTCAAGCCAAATTCTCGCCGGCATCCGATCCCAAAACGCACGAACCTTACACCATCGCTAAGGACGGATTCCGGGCCACTTATTACGAGATGGTCGGGCAATACGGTACCCACGTCGATCCGCCGGCGCATTTCGCCGAGAACGGCATCACCATGGATCAGATTCCGCTTAAGCAAATGATCCTGCGGCTCGTCGTCCTCGACGACACGCCGTATCTCGCCAAAGATCCCAACCACGCCTTTTCGGTTGACGATCTCAAGGAGTGGGAACGCGCACACGGCCGCGTGCCGGCTGGCGCCTTCGCCGCGCTACGCACCGATATGTACAAGGATTGGGATTCCAATCCGGAGCGTTTCAAGCGCAGCCCGTTTCCGGCCTGGGATTTCGCCACCATCAAATATCTTTACGAGCAGCGCGGCGTCACCGCGACCGGTCATGAATCGATGGACACCGACACGACCGACAAGATGGCTTCAGAGACCTACATTCTCCAACACGGCCACTATCAGATCGAGGTCATGGCTAACCTTGATAAGGTGCCGGCGACCGGCGCGCTGATCCTCGTGACTTGGCCGAAAGTGAAAAACGGCCTCGGCTTTCCGGCGCGCGCTTTGGCGATCTTGCCTTGAGCCGCATCCGCTCGCCCTCCACCAAGCCGACCGACGGCAATCCGATAGCTCATTTCGGCGCCGCCGGAAGAATGCTTTTCAGCGCGGCGCTGTTATCCGCCTTGTGCGGTCCATGCGCGCAGGTCTTCGCTGCAAACAGCACGCCGAATAAAGCGCAAATCTCGATCGAGACCAAATACGTCGAGATTTCGCTGACCCTTGATTCAGAGCTTAAAAATTTCCCCGAACTTTTTGCCAGCTGCTTGGCCGAGGGCAAGGCCTGGGTCAACAAAACAAATGCCGATGCAACGGAGGAGTGGCGCGATAATCGCAAAGCGTTCCGCGGCCTGCAATGGTTCTACGACCGCGACTATGTTTTGCGCTCGGTCGTCGGCCGCTACGTCAGTGTGGTGCGCAGCGACGATTGGTTCGACGGCGGCGCACATCCGAATGCACATGCCGACACGATTCTATGCGACAATGTGGCTCACAAACGCACCAATATTCGCGCGCTCTTTACCGACAATGGCCCGACCATGGCCGCACTGACGCAAGCCGCCAAGTTCGCGGTCGCGACTGCAAAGCTTGCCAATGACATCAATGGCTACGGTGACGACGACAGGCCCGACGCCAAGGACATGACGCCGGCACAGGAGATTGAGCACGACAGCTTCATCAAGGACGGCATCAAGCCGGCGCTTCTGGAGATTGGTCCCATTACGCTTGCACCCTCCGCCGAAACCGGCAAGAGCTCCGGTTTGACATTTCATTATTCGCCTTATGGCGTCGGCCCCTATGTGGAGGGGCCTTATACCGTCTTTGTTCCATGGACCGCGTTTCGGCAATATTTGTCGCCGCAGGGCGCCGCGCTCTTCGGCGGCGAGCGGCCAAAAAGCGATGAGGAGAAGTGGTGACTCCGGCGGACCGAAGGCCAACACCTTCGCCTGACATCCAGCGAATCGCGCGCGGGCTGCGCGGTGGCGATCGCATCGTGCTCTCGCGTGCCATCACCTTGATCGAGAGCAAGCGCGCCGACCATCGTCGCTCCGCCGCCGCGCTGATGCAGGCGCTGTTGCCAGACACCGGCAAGGCGGTGCGCGTCGGCATCACTGGCGCGCCGGGCGTCGGCAAATCGACCCTGATCGACGCGCTCGGCAGCATGCTGACCGCGCAATCACGCAAAGTCGCCGTGCTCGCGGTCGACCCATCCTCGCGCCGCACCGGCGGATCGATCCTCGCCGACAAGACGCGCATGGCGCGGCTCGCCAATGACCCAAGCGCCTTCATTCGCCCCTCGCCGTCCTCGGGCACACTCGGCGGCGTCGCCGCCAAGACGCGCGAGACCATGCTGTTATGCGAAGCCGCCGGTTATGATGTCGTGCTGGTCGAAACCATCGGCGTCGGCCAATCCGAAATCGCCGTCGCCGACATGACCGATTTTTTTCTCGTGCTGGCGCTGCCCGGCGCGGGCGACGAGCTGCAAGCGCTGAAAAAAGGCGTGGTCGAGCTCGCCGATATGATCGCCGTCAACAAGGCCGACGGCGACAATATCCCGCGCGCCAAGCTTGCCGCCTCGCAATTCGCAGCGGCACTGCACATTTTGTCGCCGCGCTCGCTGCACTGGTCGCCGCCGGTTGTCACCTGCTCAGCGCTCACCGGGGAGGGCATCGAAGCGATGTGGTCGCATGTTCTCGACCATCGGGCGCGGCTCGCGGCATCCGGCGAACTCGCAGGTCGCCGAGGCGAACAACAGGTGAAATGGATGTGGACCATGATGGAAGAGCGGCTGTTCGAACCGTTACGCTCCGATCGAGCGTTAAAATCTAGCTTGCCGCGGATCGAAGCCGACGTTGCCGCCGGCCGGCTGGCGCCGTCCGCCGCGGTGGAGAAGATCGCGGCGATGCTGGCACGCGCGTGATCCGTAAAAGTGGGAACCGGTTTTCGATTAAGATCATGGGCAAAAATAACATACGCGTGGTGATCGCAGGCTTCGGCCCATTCCCCGGCGCGCCGGCGAATCCGAGCGGTCGTTTGGCAATCGCACTGGCGCGGCGCCGACGCCCGGCGCTTGCCGGGATCGAGATCACAAGCCACGTCTTTGCGACGGCATATAACGCGATAGAGCGCGATCTGCCCAAATTATTGGCGCGGAGGCCGAACGCGCTCCTGATCTTCGGCCTCGCTGGCCGCCGCCGACACGTTTGCATCGAGACGCGGGCGCGCAATGCGCGCTCGATCCTGTTCCCCGATGTCAGCGGTTGGCGTCCTAAGCGGGCGGTCATTGAGCCGGGTGAAGGCGCATTAAAGGGAAACGCGCCATTCCAGCGCCTCCTCAACGCGCTGCGGCGAACGGCGCTACCCGCGCGTTTGTCGCGCGATGCCGGCGCTTATCTTTGCAACTACGCTTACTGGCGCGCTTTGCAGCACGCACGCGACGGCCGCCCGCTGGTGCAATTCGTTCACATACCGGCGGTCATTTCGAAAGCGCGACGCGCTGGCGCGGTGCATGGCACGCCACTGTCGCGGCTTGTGATCGCCGGGGAAAATCTGTTGATCGCACTAGTCGCCGCCAGCCGGCATTCGAATGCATCGCCTATCGTAGCGCGTCCGTCGTCCGGATCTGGCCAACTTCGAAACCGTTCCAATTGCGCAACCTCGGCGCGACGAAACGCGACAGCGCCGCTCGCTCGCTCGCGGCTAGCGGCAGAAATCGCGCGATGACGGCCGCCATAATCGCTTGCGCGGCGCGGCTCGCACCATCGTCGCATTTGAGCGCAATACCAAGGCCTTGCTGCGGCAGCGCGGCGCAATAGACCCCCTCGGCGCCGGTTTTCACAAAGACGCGTTCGCCGAACATCCGCATAATGTCGGTGCAGAACCGGTCGGTGCCGGCGACGAACCACGGCGCTTTCGCGCAGGCGCGGCGGAGCTGCGCCGCCGCCCGCCCCCGCTCGCCCGACATGCCGCGGCCGGTGCCGAATTTGGCGAAGCCGCAGGCGAGTTTTTGTAGCGGCACCGCCCAGGTCGGTACCGAGCAGCCGTCGACGGCGCAGCACGCTTCACCCAATGCAGCGCCGGTAAAATCCTCCAGCACGCTTCGAACCAAAAGCTGCACCGGATGCTCTGGCCGCCAATAATCCGCATGATCGACGCCAAGCGCCCGGGCGACGCATAAAAAGCCTGCGTGCTTGCCGGAGCAATTGTTGTGCAGCGGCGTCGGCGCGCCGGAACGCGCCACGGCGGCGGCCGCCGCTTGCGCGATCGGCCAATGCGCGCCGCATCGCAAGTCGGAAGTCGCGAGCCCGGCTTTCGCCAACATCCCCTCGACACCGGCGACGTGCGCCGCTTCGCCGCTATGGGAGGCGCACGCGAGCGCGAGTTCCTCGTTGCTCAAGCCAAAACGATCGGCTGCGCCCTGCTCGATCAACGGCAGAGCTTGCAACGCCTTCACGGCGGAACGCGGAAATACCGGCACGGTCACGTCGCCGAGCGCGAAAATGCTATGGCCTTGGGCGTCGGACACGGCAACGGCGCCGCGGTGCCGGCTTTCGACCAGCGGTCCGCGGATCACTTCGACCAGAACGGGATTGGCCATACAAAACATTTGACCTGTTCAAAGCGAGGTTGCCCGAGTGCGGCTTTGCCGGCAATGTTCCCACCATGGTG
>JBPYFG010000166.1:0-9924 GCA_051986365.1 Xanthobacteraceae bacterium | reverse complement strand
CCGCCGAGCTTGCGCTGTCGCCGTATATCCTCGCCTTGCAAATCGCGCCGAAGGTCGCTTTTGCGCCGCTGTTCATTCTCTGGATGGGGTTCACCGTCTATCCGAAAATTCTGGTGGCTGTGCTCATTGTGTTCTTTCCAGTCATGGTCAATGTGTTAACCGCGGTGCGCAATGTCGATCCCGACCTGGTCAATCTCGCTCGCGCGTTCAAAGCGTCGCGCGCACAGATTTTCTGGCGCATCGAGTTTCCAAGCTCGATGCCGCCGATGTTTGCCGGCTTGCGAATTGGATCGACATTGGCGGTAGTCGGTGTCGTGGTCGGCGAGCTGGTCGGCGGCAATCTCGGGCTCGGCTATCTGCTTACCTTCGGCGAGGGCCAGGCCAATACGCCGATGGTCTTTGTTTCGATTGTCATGCTGACGCTGGTCGGCGGCGTTGCTTACGTTGCCGTGATTCTGATTGAGCGCCGGGTGCTGCATTACCTCCCGGCGCGCGGCGTGGCTGGCAATCTGTAGTCAGTTTGGGAAATGCTCGGCGTGCCAATCAGCTTCGAGATTCGGGTTGATCTTGCCGTCGATTACGAACACGCCCGGAGCGCCCTCGGCAACCCACGCTTTGAGCGGATCAAGATCCGCCATCCTGCGCACCGTGGCGCCGCGCGCGCCAAAGCCGCTGGCGATCGCGGCAAAATCGGTTTCGGGAAACTGCACGATATCGACCGAATAGCCCTGCCGGCGGAAATAGTGGACCTCGGCGGCATAGGAACTGTCGTTGTAAACCAGGATGCAGAGGCGAAGCTTCAGCCGCATCGCCGTTTCCAGATCGGCCATCGACATGAGGAATCCGCCGTCGCCGGTGCCGAGCACAGCGAGCTTGCCGGGATTGGCGACGGCAAGCCCGATCGCTGACGCCAGCCCGAGCCCGACCGATTGGAACGAATGGCTCAAGCACGAGGCGCGGGCATTCGGTACCCGCAAATAGCGCGGCAGCCAGCCGCAAAAATGGCCCGAGTCCGACGCCACTACGCGATCCTCCGGCAGGATCGCATCAACGGCTTTGCTCAAGGTGCGGGGATCGATGAAGTCGTCGCTTGACTCGTCCGGATGCGGGTAGTGGTGGTTGTCGCCGGCGCGGATGCGCCCGCGCATCGCATCAGTGCGGCGGCCCGGCCGCGGTTTCGTCCCGCGGCAGTCAATTTCCGCAAGCACCGCTTCCGCCGTCGCATGTGCGTCGCCATGGACCGCAATCTGGACCGGCATCTGATAACCGAGCTTACCCGGCTCGATATCGACTTGCGCGACCACCGCGCCCGCGGCGATCAGCTTGCCTCTCTTGGTCGTCCAGGCCGTCAGGCTCGCGCCGAAGGCGACGATGCAGTCACTTTCCGCGATCAGCTCGTCGGCGATCGGCGAGGAAAAGCCGCCGCTGATGCCAAGCGACCAGGGATTGCCGGAAAACAATCCGTGGCCGCGGACCGAGGTCGCGAGCAGCGCGCCGGTGCGTTCCGCCAAGGCCATAATCATCGATTCGGCGTCGGAAACGACCACGCCCCGGCCGCCAAGAATGAGCGGGCGCTGCGCTTGTAGCAAAGCATCGGCGAGCTCTTTGATCGCACGCGGATCGGGATGCAGCCGTCCGCCCCCCGGCGGCAGTTCAAGCGGCGACAGATTAGAGGCAAGCGGCGCATGCTGCACGTCGAGCGGCAGGCTGAGCACGACGGTCTGCCGTTCGCGCAGCGCGCGGCTGACGGCGCGCAACGCGTCTTCGCGGGCGGTGCCGGGCGTGTGCAGCCGCTCCGGCATGGCGCCGACCGCGCGCACCATGTCGGCTTGCTCGATGTAAAAATTATTCTTCACCGCGCCGGTCGGGACGTCGCCGGCCAACACCACGAGCGGGGTCCGGCTTTTCGCCGCTTCGCCAATGCCAGTCAGCGCATTGGTTAATCCCGGTCCGGAATGGACGCTGACCAAAGTGAGTTCGCCGCTCGCCTTGGCATAGGCGTCCGCCATGCTCGCGGCACTGCATTCGTGGCGCGCAGAAATTAGCTCGACGCCGGCTTGCACCAGAGCGTGGGAGATCTTGAAATTGGCGGTGCCGAGCAGCGCAAAGCAGCGCCGCGCGCCATAACGGGCGAGATCACGAGCGATCTCGTCGGCGACAATAGGGTTGCTCCCGCTCATGCCCAGGCGCGCTCCGCGGTTTTCGGAAAAAACCTTTGTAATCCAAGGCCATAATACACCGCGCGGCAGCCGGCGGAAGCTGGAGGCGGTCGGCGTGGCAAAAGCTTTAACGTTGAATATTTAAGCTTGAAGTAACTTGCGACTGATGCCATTCTTAAAGCGTTCAGAAGGCGGCATTGGCATGAAGATCGCTTGCCTCGGTGGCGGCCCGGCAGGGCTTTATTCGGCAATTAGCATCAAGCTGCGCGACGCGGCGCATGATGTGACGGTGTTCGAACGCAACCGGCCCGACGATACGTTCGGCTGGGGCGTGGTTTTCTCCAACGAGACCTTTGACAACATCGCCGCCAATGATCCGGTGAGCGCGCAAACGATCCGTGAGCATTTCGCTTATTGGGACGACATTGCCGTGCATTATCGCGGCCAAAGAATTGTCTCCACCGGCCACGGGTTTTCCGGAATCGCGCGCAAGACGCTGCTGTTGCTCTTGCAAGGGCGGGCAAGGGAACTCGGCGCGAATTTGTGCTTTCAAACCGAGATCGCCAGCGTCGGCGAACTTGCTAAAGAGTTTGACCTCGTCATTGCTGCCGACGGTTTGAACTCAAAGACGCGCAACGAATTCGCGCACGCTTTCAAGCCGGCGATAGAAACCCGCAAAAACAAATTCGTCTGGCTCGGCACCCGCCAGAAATTCGACGACGCCTTCACCTTCATCTTCGAGGAGACCGAGCACGGCTGGGTGTGGGCGCATGCCTATCAGTTCGACGACGACACCGCGACGTTCATCGTCGAATGTTCGGAGAGCGTTTGGCGTAAGTTCGGTTTCGCGACGATGAGCCAAGACGAATCGTGTCGAACCTGCGAGCATATCTTCGCCAAGTATCTCGGCGGCCATCGGCTGATGTCGAACGCGACGCATGTGCGCGGTTCGGCCTGGCTGAATTTCCCGCGCATTCTGTGCGAGACCTGGTCACATAAAAACATCGTGCTGATGGGCGATGCCGCCGCCACCGCGCATTTCTCCGTCGGTTCGGGAACCAAGCTCGCCATGGAAAGCGCGATCTCGATGGCGGACTATCTCGCCGGCGAGTCGACGTTGGAAGTGGCATTTGCCAAATACGAGGATGCCCGGCGCACAGAAGTCTTGCGCTTGCAATCGGCGGCGCGCAACTCGCTCGAATGGTTCGAGGACGTTGAGCGCTATCTGCATCTCGATCCGGTGCAATTTAATTATTCGCTGCTGACGCGCTCCCAGCGCATCAGTCACGAAAACTTGCGGTTGCGCGATCGCAACTGGCTGGAAGGCGCCGAGGCTTGGTTCCAGCGGCTCGCTGGCGCCGGCGACAACACGATCCGGCGACCGATGTTCGCGCCGTTCCGGCTGCGCGATATGCGGCTGAAGAACCGCGTCGTGGTCTCGCCGATGGCGCAATACAAGGCCGTCGATGGCTGCCCCACCGATTGGCACCTTGTGCATTACGGCGAACGCGCCAAAGGCGGCGCGGCGTTGGTCTGCACCGAAATGACTTGCGTCAGTCCGGAAGGGCGGATTACGCCGGGTTGTACGGGCATGTATGCGCCTGAGCATGAAGTGGCGTGGAAACGGATCGTCGACTTCGTACATGCCGAAACGGATGCGAAGATCTGCTGCCAGCTCGGCCATTCCGGCGCCAAGGGTTCGACCCAGCTTGGCTGGGAGGAAATGGACGCGCCGCTGAAATCCGGCAATTGGCCAGTGATGGCACCGTCGCCGGTGGCCTGGTCGGAGCACAACCAGCTCGCCCGCGCCATGACCCGCGCCGATATGGATCGCGTGCGCAAAGAGTTCGTCGCCGCAGCCGAAATGGCAGCACGCGCCGGTTTTGACATGCTCGAAATCCATTGCGCGCACGGTTACCTGTTGTCGTCCTTCATCACGCCGCTGACCAATCGGCGCAGCGACGAATATGGCGGCTCACTGGAAAACCGCATGCGCTATCCGTTGGAAATCTTCCGCGCGATGCGAGAGGTCTGGCCGGCGGAGAAGCCGATCTCCGTGCGCATTTCCGCCAACGACTGGGTCGGCGCTGACGGTATCGAACCGCAGGACGCGGTCGGGATCAGCCGCATGCTACAGGATGCCGGCGTCGACATCTGCGATGTCTCGGCGGGGCAGACTTCGATCAAGGCGCGGCCGGTCTATGGCCGCATGTTCCAGACCCCGTTTTCCGACCGCATTCGCAACGAGACCGGCATGGCCACTATGGCGGTCGGCAACATCTACGAGCCGGATCACGTCAATTCGATCTTGATGGCGGGACGCGCCGATCTGGTCTGCCTGGCGCGCCCGCATCTCGCCAATCCGTACTGGACGCTGCATGCCGCGGCGAAGCTCGGCGATCGCGGCGAAATCTGGCCGCCACCCTATTACGCCGGGCGCGATCAGCTTTACCGGCTCGCCGGCAGCAGTGAGCCGGCGCCGAGTGCGGTCTGATCATGGCGCTTACCCTTGCCGGCAAACACGCGCTGGTCACCGGCGGCGGCACCGGCATCGGCGCCGCCATTGCGTTGGCGCTGGCGGAAACCGGCGCTGCAGTGACAATTTGCGGTCGGCGGCTGCCGGAGCTGCAGGGAAGCGCCGGCCGTCACGAGAATATCCATGCGCAAACGGCCGATGTTACTAACGCGGATTCGCTGCAGCGGCTTTATCACGACGCGCAAAAGGCGCGCGGCAGCTTCGGCATCATCGTCGCCAATGCCGGCGCCGCGGCGAGCGCGCCCGCAGAGAAGGTGACGCGCGCGCTGTGGGACCATACCATCGCCGTCAACCTGACCGGCGCGTTTTTGTCGGTGCAGCCCGCGCTCGCGACAATGCGCGAGCACAAATGGGGACGCATCGTCTTTATTGCCTCAACCGCCGGGCTTAGAGGCTACGCTTATGTCGCGCCCTATGTTGCGGCCAAGCACGGCGTGATCGGTCTCGCCCGCGCCCTGGCCGCTGAGACCGCGACCGATGGAATCACCGTGAACGCGGTGTGTCCCGGCTTTACTGAAACGCCGATGCTGGAGCGGGCCGTTGATCGCATCGTCGCGGCGACAAAGCGGAGCGGTTCCGAGACGCGCAGCGCGCTCGCGGCCAACAATCCGCAAGCGCGTTTCATCAAGCCCGAAGAAGTGGCCGCCGCCGTGGTCTGGCTCTGCGCCGGCGACAGCGCGGCGATCACGGGGCAGGCAATTTCGGTTTCCGGAGGCGAAACATGGTGACGCCGACAGCGGCCGCCGCGGCGGCGCACAAGGACAGTGGAACGATCGAGCGGAAGGCGCGGCTGCGGCTGTGGATCAGGCTGTTGCGCGCGAGCCGCTTCATCGAGGGTGTGACGCGGGAGCGCTTCAAGGCGCAATTTAATATGACGCTGCCGCGCTTCGACGTGATGGCGGCGCTCTACCGCAAGCCGGATGGCATGCTGATGAGCGAAATAGCGCGTTTCCTGATTGTGTCGAACGGCAATGTCACCGGCATCGTCGACCGGCTGGTCTCGGAAGGTTTCGTCGCGCGCTCGCAGCGCAATGGCGACCGCCGCACCTCGTTCATCACCTTGACGCGACGAGGCCGCGCCGCTTTTGCGGCTATGGCGAGCGCGCATGAGCATTGGATCGATGAATTGCTCGGCGGCGTTTCGTCGCGCGACGCCGAACAATTGGCGGCGAAATTGAAAGCGTTTCACAGCGAATGGGAGAGCGAGGCATGATATCGATGGCCGATTTTAAGGCTTCGCATTTTCTCTGGCGGGTCGCGGATGGCGTTGCCGCCATTCAACTGAACCGGCCGGAGCGGAAGAATCCGCTGACGTTCGAATCCTATGCCGAATTGCGCGACACGTTTCGCAAGCTCCTTTATGCCAATGACATCCACGCCGTAGTGTTTCTGCCGAATGGCGGCAACTTCTGCTCCGGTGGCGACGTGCACGAGATCATCGGTCCATTGGTCGCCATGGAGATGAAAGAACTCCTGGCGTTTACGCGCATGACCGGCGATCTTGTCAAAGCCATGCTTTCATGCGGCAAGCCGATCATCGCCGCGGTCGACGGCGTCGCCGCCGGTGCCGGCGCGATCATTGCGATGGCTTCGGATCTGCGTCTGGCGACGCCGCAGGCGCAAGTCGCGTTTTTGTTCAATCGCGTTGGCCTTGCCGGCTGCGACATGGGCGCCTGCGGGATCTTGCCGCGCATTATCGGCCAGGGCCGCGCCGCCGAGCTGTTGTTCACCGGCCGCTCCATGAGCGCGCAGGAAGGCCAGCAATGGGGCTTTTTCAACAAACTTGTCGACGCCCAATCGCTCGAACAGGAGGCTTTGTCGCTGGCGCGGCGGATTGCGTCAGGCCCCACTTTCGCCAACGGCATCACCAAGACGCAGCTCAATCAGGAATGGTCGATGAGTCTCGATCAGCTCATCGAGGCGGAAGCTCAGGCGCAGGCGATCTGCATGCAGAGTAAGGATTTCGAACGCGCCTATCGTGCGTTTGTCGCCAAACAGAAACCGGTATTCGAGGGCGACTAGCGCATGATCCCGAAAAGTGGGAACCGGTTTAATGCCTGATAAGACTTTCCTTCACTGGCCATTCTTCGATGAGCGCCATCGCTCGATCGGAGCAGGCATAGAGACCTGGTGCGCCGCGAATCTTCCGGCCGATCAGGCTGATCTCGATAGCGCATGCCGCGACCTCGTGCATAAGCTCGGGCGCGAGGGCTGGCTGGAGCACACCGCGCCCGATCCCGCCGGCAAGGCGCTACTCGATGTGCGCACACTTTGCCTCATTCGCGAGACGCTGGCGCGGCACGACGCCCTCGCGGATTTCGCTTTTGCGATGCAGGGCCTGGGCGCCGGCCCGATCAGTCTTTTCGGTAACGCCGAGCAGCGGCATTGGCTCGCGCGAACCCGCAGCGGGGAAGCAATCGCCGCGTTCGCGTTGACCGAGCAGCAATCCGGTTCGGATGTCGCCAATATCGCCATGAGCGCGCGGCGCGACGGCAACGACTACGTTTTGGACGGGGAAAAGACCTGGATCTCGAATGGCGGCATCGCCGATCTCTATGTCGTCTTTGCCCGCAGTGGCGAAGCGCCTGGCGCGAAGGGAATTTCCGCCTTCATCGTGCCCGGCGACGCGGGTGGATTCTCCGTCGCCGAGCGTCTCGACGTGATCTCGCCGCATCCGCTGGCGCGGATTGCCTTCGATCGGGTGCGCGTGCCGGCAAATGCGATGATCGGTGGGCCGGGCGACGGCTTTAAAATCGCGATGGCGACGCTTGACGTGTTTCGCGCAACTGTCGCCGCGGCTGCGCTTGGCTTCGCCCGCCGCGCGCTCGAGGAAACGCTCAAGCGGGCGCGCTGTCGACGCATGTTCGACGGCGCGCTTGCGGACCTGCAGTTGGTGCAGGGCGCGATCGCGGAAATGGCGCTCGATGTCGATGCCGCGGCACTTCTGGTTTATCGCGCTGCTTGGACGAAAGATTCGGGGGCGGCGCGGGTGACACGCGAAGCCGCTATGGCGAAACTGTTTGCGACCGAGCAGGCGCAGCGGGTGGTTGACAAGGCCGTACAGCTTCACGGCGGCGACGGGGTGCGGCGCGGCCACGTCGTCGAGCGGCTCTATCGCGACATCCGGGCGCTGCGCATCTATGAGGGCGCCTCGGAGGTCCAAAAAGTCGTCATCGCAAGGCAGATGCTTGCGGGAGGATGATCATGGCAGCGCATGCGCTTGGCCGTTCGGCCCATTTCGATACGTTCACGCGAGACAATCTACCGGCCGCCGCCAAATGGCCGGACATTTTGTTGGGCGGCTTCGAATATCCCGAGGAGCTCAACGCCGGTGTCGAACTGACCGACCGCATGGTGGCGAGCGGTTTCGGCGACCATGTCGCGCTGATCGGTAATGGCCGGCGCCGGACCTACAAGGAGCTGTCCGACTGGACTAACCGTATCGCCCATGCGCTGGTCGAGGATTTCGGCATCAAGCCCGGCAACCGGATTCTCATCCGCTCGGCCAACAATCCAGCTCTGGTCGCGTGCTGGCTCGCCGCGACCAAAGCCGGCGCCGTCGTGGTCAACACCATGCCGATGCTGCGCGCCGGCGAATTAGGCAAGATCATCGACAAGGCCGAGGTGACGCTGGCGCTGTGCGACACCAGGCTGATGGACGAACTGGTCAATTGCGCCAAGACCAGCAAGCACCTCAGGCAGGTGATCGGTTTTGACGGCACCGCCAACCATGACGCCGAGCTCGACCGCATCGCGCTGAGCAAGGACGTTACCTACAGCGCTGTGAAGACCCGGCGCGATGACGTCGCGCTGCTCGGCTTCACATCCGGAACTACCGGCGAGCCGAAAGCGACGATGCACTTTCATCGCGACCTTCTCATCATCGCCGACAGCTATGCCAAAGAAATTCTTGCGGTGACGCCGGACGATATTTTCGTCGGCTCGCCGCCGCTCGCCTTTACTTTCGGGCTCGGGGGGCTCGCGATCTTTCCGCTGCGCTTCGGCGCCACCGCGACACTTCTGGAAAATGCGTCGCCGGCTAATATGATCGAAATCATCGAGGCCTACAAAGCCACGATCTCGTTCACGGCGCCGACTGCTTATCGCGCCATGCTCGGCGCCATGCACCAGGGGGCTGATTTGTCTTCACTGCGCGTCGCCGTGTCGGCCGGGGAAACGCTGCCGGGACCGGTGTTCGAAGAATGGATGGCGAAAACCGGCAAGCCGATCCTGGACGGCATCGGCTCGACCGAGATGCTGCACATTTTCATTTCCAACCGGCTCGGCGACGCGGCGCCGGCCTCGACCGGAAAACCGGTCGGCGGCTATGAGGCCAAGATTGTCGGCGACGAGATGAAAGAAAAGCCGCGCGGCGACGTCGGCAAGCTCGTGGTGCGCGGTCCCACCGGCTGCCGTTATCTCGCCGACAAGCGGCAGGATTCCTACGTACGCAATGGCTGGAATCTGACCGGCGACGCCTTTGTGCAGGATGAGGCGGGCTATTTTCATTTTGCCGCGCGCGCCGACGATATGATCATTTCGTCGGGTTACAACATCGCAGGGCCGGAAGTGGAAGCGGCGCTTCTCGCCCATCCCGACGTCAAGGAATGCGCAGTAGTCGGCGTTCCCGATGAGGAGCGCGGCCAGATCGTTCAGGCCCATATCGTGCTCAAGGATGGGGTCGAGCCGAGCGCGGATTGTGCCAAGCGTTTACAGGATCACGTCAAGGCGACCATTGCGCCGTTCAAATATCCGCGCTCGGTGAAGTTCATCGAGGCGTTGCCGAAGACCCAGACCGGCAAGATTCAGCGCTTTCGGCTGCGGCAAAGCCAACCATCAGGCGCTTCGTGAGGAGAGCAGGTGGCGTGCTACCCGCACGAGAGTGCATAAGCTTGCAAAAGCTCGCAAACACGGCCATATCTTGACTACGCCACCTGCCTGATACAGACACAAAAGAGCATCGGGTAGCACTGGGTAGCTACCCATGCGCTACCCAAATTCCACCTGACGGAAAGACAAGAGGAAGGATAGCCGTGAAATTAACCGATCAAAGCGTGGCCTCCCTGGTTCGGTCGACCAAGAAGGTTGATTACGTCGAATGGGACGACGATTTGCCAGGCTTCGGGATTCGCCTGCGCGGCGACCCCAAGCGCTGGATTGTGCAATACCGCCAGGAATCCGAGAGCAACGAGCGCGTCGAGGAAGTCGCGAGCCGATCTCGGATGCAGG
>JBPYFG010000165.1:0-3038 GCA_051986365.1 Xanthobacteraceae bacterium | reverse complement strand
GCATCGCATTGCCCGCGGTGCTGCCCTATTATGTCACCGGAGCGATCACCGCGTCCGGCGGTTCGTGGAACGCGAGCATCGTCGCGGAGGTCGCGTCCTGGGGCAATGAGCATCTGCAGGCCAAAGGACTCGGCGCTTATATTGCGGAACAAACCGATGCCGGCGATTTTCACCGCATCGTGCTCGGCATCGCGGTGATGAGCCTGTTCGTCGTGGTCATCAATCGCGTGTTCTGGCGGCCGCTGTACCATTACGCCGAGCGCAAATTTCGGCTTGGATGAGGATCGATATGAGCGCCGCTTTGCTCGACGTCCACGCGTTGCGCCAGTCTTTTCCCCGCGCCGATGGTAGCGAGCATCTGGTGCTCGACGGCGTCGAGCTTTCGCTGGCGCAGGGTCAGGTCGTCGGTCTGCTTGGCCGCACTGGGTCGGGCAAATCGACATTGCTGCGACTGATCGCGGGCCTGGCGCAGCCGTCGGCCGGAACGGTTACTTATCTCGGCGAACGTGTCACCGGCCCCGCGCCGGGCATTGCCATGGTGTTCCAATCCTTTGCGCTGTTTCCCTGGCTGACGGTGCTGGAGAACGTGCAACTGGGCCTCGAAGCGCTCGGTCTTCCGGACGCGGAAATCCGCAAACGCGCGCTGGCGGCGATCGATCTGATCGGACTCGACGGCTACGAATCGGCTTTTCCGCGCGAACTGTCGGGCGGCATGCGCCAGCGCGTCGGCTTTGCCCGGGCGCTGGTCGTGCATCCGAACATTCTGCTCATGGACGAGCCGTTTTCCGCGCTCGACGTTTTGACCGCGGAGACGCTGCGCACCGATTTCCTCGAACTATGGGGCGAAGGTAAGCTGCCGATCAAAGGTGTCATTCTCGTCACTCACAATATCGAGGAGGCGGTCTTGATGTGCGACCGCATCCTGTTGTTCTCCACCAATCCAGGCCGCATCATCAGCGAAATCGCCGTCGACTTGAAACAGCCGCGCAACCGGCTCGACCCGCGATTTCGCGACCTGGTCGAGAAAATCTATGTGGCGATGACGGCGCGCACGCCAACGCCGATCGGAATCAGCGATCGGCTGCCGGTGGCGACTATCAACACTGTACTGCCGCGCGTCTCCGCCAATCTTCTGGCCGGCCTGGTCGAGACGGTTGCGGCGCCGCCCTATAGTGGTCGCGCCGACCTGCCGGTACTCGCCGACGAGCTGCACCTCGAGATCGACGAACTGTTTCCGGTGGCCGACGCGTCGCAACTGCTTCGGCTCGCTGAAACCGAAGGCGGCGATATCAAGCTCACCGACACCGGCAGGCAATTTGCCGAAATGGGCACTGACGATCGCAAGCGTCTGTTCCAGCGCCAGCTGTTGTCCTACGTACCGCTCGCCGCTCACATCCGCCACGTCCTGCAGGAGCGCGCCAATCACACGGCGCCGAAAAGCCGCTTCTTCGATGAGCTCGAGGACCATATGAGCACCGAAGACGCCGAGCTGACGCTGCGCGCCGTGATCGGCTGGGGGCGTTACGCCGAAGTGTTCGCGTACGATGACGATTCCGGCACGTTCAGCTTGGAAAATCCGACCTAAGGCATGATCCCGAAAAGTGGATACTGGTTTCCCGCCTGCGCGAAGCCCTCACCAGCCATCCGTTCTTTGTTTGATGCTTTGGCGAGCGAAGGCAGGTCGGAAAAGATCATGCTCAAATAACAAGCTAACGCAAAATGGCGATTAAAACGTAATCCCATTTCGCTTTAAAGCGCGGCAATCGTCTTCACTTCGGCGGCGGGAGAAAATTCACTTCGTGCTTGGCCGAGACCGCGACCACGTCCTCGGGCTTTTGCTCTTTCATCGAATGGATCGCCCAGAACAAGTCGTAGAGCTTGCGCGTCGGCGACACCCAGAAGAAGCATTTCACCGGCTGGTCCGACTTGTTGAAAATGCCGTGCGGCAGGCCCATCGGCATGCGGATCAAGTCGCCGGCGGTGGCCATGACATCCTTGCCGTCGAGCACGAGATCGAAACGGCCTTCGAACATGTAGATAAATTCGTCCTGCATCGGGTGAATGTGCGGCGGCACGAAAGTGCCGGGCGGAAACGTGGCGTGCCAGGAAAACGAACTCTCGCTCACCGCTTTCGGCACGTAAGTCTGGCCCAGTATATTCCAGGCGATACCGTCAAGCCCGGCGCCGGCTTTGGTTATTCCCGCTGTGAGCTTTTGCATCGGTCATCTCCTTCGCAAACTGCATGACTAAGCTGCGCTGCGCCGTCCGCTGGCCGCAATCGCGAGCAACGCCCGCTCGGCGATAGTGTCGGCCAGCGCCGGATTGCGCCGCGACTGCAGCACCGCATCGGCCAAGTCCGCCATCGCATTGGCGAGCCGCGCCGCGCTCCAGGCCTTGAGCGCCGC
This sequence comes from Xanthobacteraceae bacterium, assembly GCA_051986365.1. Taxonomy (GTDB): domain Bacteria; phylum Pseudomonadota; class Alphaproteobacteria; order Rhizobiales; family Xanthobacteraceae; genus BOG-931. Next base: position 633 of record JBPYFG010000165.1, on the reverse strand, counting down.
CTCGACGAGCGGCCGGCGCCGGAACGGCAGCGGTGGCTGAACGGCATCGAGTGAGAAGGCGCGGCCCTGCTCGACTGCCATGCGCCACTTGTGCAGCTGGGCGAGCTGCCGCTGCGCATTGAACAGGATCGAACCGGCGCTGGTGCCGGCGGTACGGGCTTTGCCGAGCTGGATTTCCAGCTCGCCGGGCCGGCCGGCAAAGGCCGCGTCGACAATATCTTCAATCGCCAGTGCCGACGCGTCGGAAACCACGGCGGCGACGTCTTCGACGCCGATTTGACCGCGGTCGCGCGCGTACAAAGCAAGCTTTTGAATTTCGCTGCGCGAGGCGGCGCGGTCGCCGCCCAACAATGGGATCAACGCCGCGCGCGCATCCGCCGCAAGCGACAATCCGCAAGCCCGCATCTCCTCATCGATCAGCCGGGCGCGGTCGCGTTCGGTATCGGCGTAGCATGGCAGCGCCGCGGCATTCTTGGCGCGTTCACAGACGACGCGCAGCGGCGCATTGCGGCGCAGATCGCCGGCTTCGATAACCACGCGGCATGCCGGCGACGCGGCGAACAGCGGATCGCCGAGAAGCGCTTCCACGCCCGGCGCAATATTGCGGCTGCCGGCCTTGACCCAGACCGCGCG
>JBPYFG010000164.1:0-2022 GCA_051986365.1 Xanthobacteraceae bacterium | reverse complement strand
GCATCTGGTGTTCGACCGCGTGTTTCCTGACGATATTTACGCGTTGATGCTCGCCAATATGCCAGAGGCGGCGGATTATCGGCCCATGCATGGCCGCAGCAAGGGCCACGACCTCGCCGACGGCACGCACACGCGGGTGAAGATCGACTTGTTTCCGGAATACATTCGCCATCTGCCGCCGCAAAAGCGCGCTGTCTGGAGTCTTGTCGGGCGCGCATTATGCGCGCGTCCGGTGAGGGATGCTTTCGTGCGCCGGCTTGCCGCACCGCTCGAGCGGCGTTTTGGCGCCCGCTTTGCCAAGACCGGCATGTATCCGATCCCGATACTGACGCGCGACATTCCGGGATATTTAATTACGCCGCACACCGACACCCGCTGGAAGGGCATCACCGTGCAACTTTACCTGCCGCGCGATCGCTCCACGGCGCATATTGGCACGATTTTTCATGAGAAGCTTGCCGACGGCTCGCTGCCCAAGCGCAAGCAGATGTCATTCGTGCCGAACAGCGGTTATGCCTTCGCCGTTGGCACCGACACCTGGCATTCCGCCGACCCGGTCGGACCTGAAGTACGCACGCGCGACAGCATCCTTTTGACTTACTTTGTCGATGCTGGCCTCCTGCGTTTCCTGCGCAACCGCGGCAAGCGGTTCGGCAATTTCTTTCTCAACGAGGTTCGAAATCGGCTGCCCTGATTCGATTTTCCGGGGCGAACGCCATCGTGGAATGTCAGCGCCTGCCCGGAACCGGCCTCGCATTAATCCCGCTTTAATCGACAGGCTCGCATGGTGTGGCATGGTCACACGCAGGCGCCTGCGCAGCATTGTCAACACGCTCGCACTCTACGCGTTGGCCGCATTGCTGATCGGCTATTTCGGCGTCAATGCATATAACGGCGACCGTGGCCTCAAAGCCAAGGAGGACATTGACCGGCAAATGACAACGCTGAGCGCCGAGCTCAATCGATTAAAGGCCGAACAAGCGCAATGGGAGACGCGCATTGCGCTACTGAAGTCCGACAATCTCGATCCCGATATGCTGGACGAACGCGCCCGCATACTTCTCGACTACGCCGACCCGCACGATCTGACACTCATGCTCAATCGGCCGTCGCTTTCGACAGCCGCGCCCAAGCCTTGAAAAGGCGCTGAGGGCGGCCCTCGCCGGGCTTGAACTTGACGACCTACGTTCCGAAATGAGCTTTTCCGACAACTATTTGGGTGCGCGGTCGCGCGCCGATGGTAAGAAGTCCCCCGCCTTTCGCCAGGGGGGGAATTCGGCTATTGGATAAGTGCCGCGGACGTGTTGAGGATAGGAATGGCAGTCGCCCAAACCAAACAATCGGCCCATAGCGCGCAAGGCTTGCTTCCGAGCGCGGACCTCGCGGCAAACCAGACCTCAGTTCCCGAATTTTCGAAAGAACAAGAGCTGCTCGCGCTCCGCCAAATGCTCTTGATCCGCCGGTTCGAGGAAAAGGCGGGCCAGATGTATGGCATGGGGCTGATTGGCGGTTTCTGTCACCTCTATATTGGCCAGGAAGCGATCGTGGTGGGCATGAAGCTCTCTATGCGCGATGGCGACCAGATGATCACCGGCTATCGCGATCACGGCCATATGCTGGCCTGCGGCATGGATCCTAAAGGCGTGATGGCGGAACTCACCGGACGCCGCGACGGCTATTCCAAGGGCAAGGGCGGCTCGATGCACATGTTCTCGCTGGAGAAGAAATTCTATGGCGGCCACGGCATTGTCGGCGCGCAGGTGCCGTTGGGCACGGGACTCGCATTCGCCAACAAATATCGCGGCAGTAACGACGTCAGCCTGACCTATCTTGGCGACGGCGCGGCAAATCAGGGTCAAGTCTACGAGAGCTTCAACATGGCCGAGCTGTGGAAGCTGCCGGTCATCTACGTCATCGAAAACAATCGTTATGCGATGGGAACCTCGGTCGCGCGCTCCTCGGCGCAGGTCGATCTTTCCAAGCGCGGGGCTTCCTTCAATATCCCCGGCTCGCAGGTCGACG
>JBPYFG010000163.1:0-5437 GCA_051986365.1 Xanthobacteraceae bacterium | reverse complement strand
AGCAGCTTCGCCATGTCGCGGCCCATGTCCATGTCGCTCACCAGCAGCGTCGTGTCGCCGAATTTGTCGCGCGAATCCCAGACCGGCACTTCGTGGCCAATATGAGCGCACATATGCAGAAACGGCTTTAGCTTTTTGCCGGTCACGCCGAATGGAATGACGCTCGGCGAATGATTGTGTACGATGGCATGCACGTCCGGTCGCGCCTCATAGATCGCGCCGTGAATGAAGCGCTCCACGTAGGGCGCCGGGGCGTTTTTATCGATCGCCTCGCCCTCAAGCGTGTATTCGACAATATCGCCGCGCTCGATTCGCTCAGGCGCGCGCGCCCGCGATAGCAGATAATGCCTGGGATTGTCGGGATGCCGGGCGCTGACATGGCCGAATGAGTCGACAATCCCTTCATTAGCCAGAATACGATTGGCGGTGACCAATTCTTCGAGAATGAAATCGAGTTTGCTCATGCCGTGATCCTCCCACGACTACTTGTAGCGGCAGCACGCCGCGGGACTCAACGCCCGATCTGCGCTATGGCATGCCGGAGATCATTCTGGGGATTTCACATGTTGCGGCGCTCGATCATCATCCTGTCGTTTCGAGGGGTGCTGCCGCTGCTTGCCGCCGGCGCGGCGAGCGCTGCCGAGTTTCCCGATCATCCAATCCGGGTGATCGTGTCGGTGCCCGCGGGCGGCGGTGTCGATACCGTCACCCGGATCGTTACCGACAAAATGCGCGCCGCGCTCGGCCAGCCGCTTGTGGTCGAAAACAAGCCGGGAGTAAGCGGCAGCCTCGCCGCCGAGACGGTGTTTCTCGCCGAGCCGGACGGCTATACGCTGCTCGCGTCGCAGCCGGCGCCGATCACCACTGCAGCGTTTCTTTACAAGTCGCTCAACTACACTCCTGCCGAGCTCATTCCGGTCGCGATCATGTCGCACGTGCCGAACGTCGTTCTCGTCCGCAAGGACTTCCCGGCCAAGAGCGTGGCCGAGCTGATCGCTTACGCCAAAGCCAATCCCGGCAAGATCAACTACGCTTCCCAGGGTATCGGCACCACCTCGCACACCACTGCCGAATTGTTCCAATCCATCACCGGCACCAAGCTGACGCATGTGCCGTATAAGGGCACTGCTCCGGCCGTTAACGATCTGCTCGCCGGCAATGTCGACCTGATGTTCAACGAACTTGCCACCTCGATCGAACTGAACAAATCCGGACAGGCGCGCATTCTTGCCGTCACCGTGAAGGAGCGCGTTCCGGCGCTGCCGAACATTCCTACTTTGGAGGAGCTTGGAATACACGGCTGCATCTCCGACACTTGGCATGCGATCACCGCGCCGCCGAAAACCCCAACTGAGATCGTCGGCAAACTTAACGCGGCCGCCAATGCCGCGATGCGCGATCCTGACCTGCGCGAACGCTTTGCCGCACTGAGCATCAGCCCGGGTGGCGGCACGCCCGCCGAGGCCAGCGCCTTCGTTAAAGAAGAGACGCGGCGCTGGGGCGACGTCATCCGCAAGGCCGGCATTCAGCCGGAATAATCGGATGTCAGAGATCAGATGTCGGAGGTCAGAGGACGGATAATCTGGTATTCTGAACTCTGACATCTGATCTCAGATATCCGATTCATGAAAGTCATCATCGCAGGCGGCGGAATCGGCGGGCTCACCGCCGCCCTGATGCTGCACGCGCGCGGCATCCAATGCGAGGTGTTCGAGCAATCTGACCAGATCCGTGAGCTTGGCGTTGGCATCAATACGTTGCCGCATGCGATCAAGGAGCTTGCTGCGCTCGGCCTTTTGCAACGGCTCGATGCGGTCGCGATCCGGACCCACGAGCTGTTCTATACCAACCGCTTTGGCCAGGAGATCTGGCGCGAACCGCGCGGGCTCGACGCCGGTTATGAGGTGCCGCAGTTTTCGATCCATCGCGGCCGGCTGCAGGGCGTGATCCATGACGCCGCGCGCGAACGGATCGGCGGCGAACACATCCATACCGGCCATCGCCTCGGCGCCTTTCGCCAGGATGAATCCGGCGTAACCGCCTATTTCTTTGACCGCACCGGCGTACATCGCGCTACCGCTTACGGCGACATCTTGATCGGCGCCGACGGCATTCATTCGGCGGTGCGTGAAGCGCTTTATCCCGGTGAGGGCCCGGCGCGCTGGAACGGCGCTATGCTTTGGCGCGGCGCGACCGAATGGCCGCGATTCTTGACCGGCCGCTCCATGATTGTAGCTGGCGGCATGGCGGCCAAACTTGTCGTCTATCCGATCGCTGAAGGCGCGAGCGAGGATTTGCGCCTCACCAACTGGGCGGTGGTGGCCAAAATCGGCGACGGCTCGACGCCGCCGCGCAAAGAGGATTGGTCGCGCCCCGGGCGGATCGAAGAACTGGCGCCGCACATACGGCGGTTCGAAATTAGCCATGTCGATGCGCAAGCCTTGATCGCGGCAACCCCGGAGTTTTGGGAATATCCGATGTGCGACCGCGATCCGCTGCCGCGCTGGTCATTTGGACGTGTCACGCTGCTCGGCGATGCCGCACATCCGATGTATCCGGTCGGTTCGAACGGCGCCTCCCAGGCGATTCTCGACTCCCGCGCGCTGGCTGATCATTTGATTGCCGCCGAGCATCCCATGCAAGCGCTGTGGGCGTATGAGCGCGATCGCTTGCCGGCGACGGCGCAAATCGTGCAAATGAATCGAAGCGGCGGACCGGAAGGAGTCATCGACGCGGTCGAAGAACGCGCACCTGACGGATTTACTGACATCGACGCCGTGCTCTCTTATGAGCAGCGCCAAGCCATCGTGCGTGGCTATGCCGCGACTGCGGGCTTTGCCAAGGAACAGGTCAATGCGGCCCCTGCGGCGGCCAGCAGCGGACGGTGACGACCGGAACAAAGCCGCCAGCTATTGTTTTAAGTTGGCAGCAGGCTCAGTATGGCTGATGGTGCCCGCGGCTTCTAAATAAAGCCGCGTCATGCACCATCGATTGAGCAAGCGCGCTCGGGCATACAGTTAAGAGTTCGCCACAATGAGCAAGCATTCCGATCAAGTCGTCAATGACGTTGCCGGACGCTATCTTCTCGTACTCGGTGCCGCCGCCGCGGATTTGTGGAGCGAATTGCCGCAAGAGCTGCAGCAGCAATTGTTCGAGCGCGCCGTGCTGCTCGGCCACCAAGGCGAGCAAGACGAGAGCTTGCGCGAGCAACTGGCGCAATTTCTCCACGACCATCACGAGAGAACGGCCCAGGCATTGCCGCCGCTAACTTGATCGCGCCACCACCTGACATGCCCAGTAATCGAGACCAGCCCGAGCGGCCGCGCCGAGAGCCTGAAATCATTCCGCCGGGCAATGATTGGCCCGATCGGGATTCGCGCTGGCCGCCGAACCGCGGATTTAACGAGGGTCGCAGCACGCACCGCGTCTATGTCGGCCGCATCGGACCGCTTGGCTTTGTGTTGCTGTTGCTCATGCTGGCGCTGTTTGGCGGCATCTTCCTGCTGGCGCTGATTGGGGCGGCGCTGATCTGGTTTCCGGTGTTGCTCGTGTTTGCGGTCATAGCGGCCATCGCCGGGCTGATCCGGCGGCTTTAAGAGACCTCTTGACCCAAGTCAGGGGCGGGTCAGCAGGTAACAAATCCATTACCGGGGTGAATGGGATTAGAGAACTTGGCTTCGCCTGCGGCGTTGAATCAACAACGTTAATAAGCGAGCGGCGCTATCTTAATTAAGTTTAATGCGCCGCTCGTTCTCAAGCCGCTATAGTGCGGCGCACGGCGCCCGCGCCAGCCGGGAAAAGCCTGGATTTCGCGTAACTTCGCCGTTTGAGCGCTAAGGAAAGCGAGCTATAGCTACGCCCATGGGGATGCGAATGACCGGGCGAAATTCCCGGCAGATTTTTTTCATTGTCGCGGGGATTGCGTTCGCATCGTTGGCGGCGGCCATTATTTTTTGGCGGCACACGAGTTCGCAAGCCGCGCAAACCGCCGCCCGGCCCTCGGTCCCGGTGACGGTTACCGAAGCGATCGTCCAAGACGTTCCGATTTATTCTCATGCGCTGGGCACGGTCCAGGCGCTCAACACGGTGGCCATCCGCGCGCAGGTCAATGGTCAAATCGTGTCGATCAATTTCCGCCAGGGCCAGGAGGTGCATCAAGGCGACGTCCTCGCCAAGATCGATCCGGCGCCGTTCAAGGCTGCGCTGGACCAGGCGATAGCGAAAAAGAGTCAAGATGAGGCGCAATTGATTGCCGCGCAGAAAGACCTGGCGCGATTTAAATCCTTGGCGATGAAGAGCTACGAGACGCAGCAGAACGTCGACCAACAGCAGGCCAAAGTCGACACGACCAAGGCGACCATCGACGCCGATCAAGCCGCCATTGAGGCAGCGCAGACGCAGCTCGATTATGCAACGATCACGGCACCGATCGACGGCGTGGTCGGCTTCCGCCAGCTTGACATCGGCAACATCATTCATACCACCGACGTCAATCCGCTTACTGTGCTCACGCAGATCAAGCCGACCACAGTGATTTGCACGCTGCCGCAGAGCTTTCTCGGATTAGTCCGCGAGGCGATGCTGCGCGGTGAAGTCAAGGTGTCGGCGTTCGATCAGGACGGCAAGAATCTGCTCGCCGAAGGCAAACTGCTTCTGATCAACAATCAGATCGATCAGACTACCAGCACGATTCAGCTGAAGGCGGAGTTTGCAAACGACGACGGCCGGCTGTGGCCTGGCGAATTTGTGCGCGTGCGCTTACTGCTCACTACGCGCAAGAACGTGGTCACGATACCGGCAGTCGCACTGCAGCGCGGTCCTGAGGGCTTTTATGTTTGGGTCGTGAAGGCTGACGAAACAGTCGAGCAGCGACCGATCGAGGCATTCCAGGCAGACGAAGACATTGTCATCGCCACCAAAGGCCTTAATGCCGGGGAGACCGTCGTCCTTGAGGGCCAATCACGGCTCGATGTCGGGACCCACGTCGCGATCCGGTCGCCAAAAACCCCCGCGGCGCAGCAGCCGGATAATTCCTGATGAATTTTTCGGAAATTTTCATCCGGCGGCCGATCGCCACCTCGCTGCTGATGGCGGCGCTGGCGCTGGTCGGCATTGTCGCGTTTCCGCTGTTACCGGTGGCGCCGCTGCCGCAGGTTGATTTTCCGACCATCCAGGTCGTCGCCACCGTTCCCGGCGCCAGCCCGGAAACCATGGCCGCGACGGTCGCCACGCCGCTGGAGCGGCAGTTCGGTCAGATCGCCGGCGTATCGCAGATGAGTTCGGTGAGTTCGCTCGGTTCGACCGTGATCACGCTGCAATTCGATCTCAACCGCAACATCGACGGCGCCGCCCAGGATGTGCAGGCTGCGATCACGGCCGCGGGCAACCAGCTTCCGAAGACGCTCTCCACCCCGCCGACCTACCGCAAGGTCAATCC
>JBPYFG010000162.1:0-4736 GCA_051986365.1 Xanthobacteraceae bacterium | reverse complement strand
TCGGCGCGGGCGCTTTCGCGCGCGGCGATGGAACCGCACTGGCTTCGCTCGCTGCCAAAGCTGCCGTTGATCTCGGCGCGGTGAAGGACGGCTGGAATGGGTATTGCGTTTTGCACAGCGCCGCAGCGCGCGTCGGCGCACTCGATGTCGGCTTTGTGCCCGGACCTGCAGGCCTAAACGCGCGACAGATGGCGGCCTATGGGACGCTCGATGTTGTGTTCTTGCTCGGCGTCGATGAGATCGACATCGCCTCGGACACCTTCGTCATCTATATCGGCACCCACGGCGACCGCGGGGCCTCGCGGGCCGATGTGGTGCTGCCGGGCGCCGCTTATCCCGAAAAGTCGGCAATCTACGTCAACACCGAAGGCCGCGTGCAGATGGCGACGCGCGCCTCGTTCCCGCCAGGCGACGCGCGCGAGGACTGGGCGATCCTGCGTGCGCTATCAGATGTGCTCAAGCATCGGCTGCCCTACGATTCGCTACGCGCGCTGCGGCAGACATTGTTCGCAGCCCACCCGCATTTGATGCGGCTTGGCCAGATCACGCCCGGCGACCCCGCCGATGTCCGCAAACTTGCGGCGCTTGGCGGCAACGCAGACAGGGCGCCGTTCAAATCGAGCGTCGATGATTTCTATTTGACCAATCCGATCACCCGCGCCTCGCCGGTGATGGCCGAATGCTCGTCACTGGCGCAAGGCCGTGCGACGGCCACGGCGGCAGAGTAGGTTCGCATGGCTGCATTTATCTCCGACTACGTTTGGCCGCTGGTGCTGATGGTAGCCGAGAGCATCCTTCTGCTCGTCGTCCTGCTCATCGTCGTCGCCTACGTGCTGTTGGCCGATCGGAAAATCTGGGCGGCCGTGCAGATCCGCCGCGGCCCCAACGTGGTCGGGCCATGGGGCCTGTTTCAGTCTTTCGCTGATCTGCTCAAGTTCGTGCTCAAGGAGCCGGTCGTTCCCGCCGGCGCCAACAAAGGCGTCTTTCTGCTGGCGCCGTTGGTCACCTGCATACTCGCGCTCGCCGCCTGGGCGGTCATTCCGGTGAATGCCGGCTGGGTCATCGCCGATATCAATGTCGGCATACTCTATATCTTCGCCATTTCCTCGCTCGGCGTGTACGGCGTCATTATGGCCGGCTGGGCTTCGAATTCGAAATATCCGTTCCTTGCCGCGCTGCGCTCGGCGGCGCAAATGGTCTCTTACGAAGTCTCGATCGGCTTTGTGATCATTACCGTTCTGCTCTGCGTCGGCTCGCTCAATCTGTCCGCCATCGTCGAGGCGCAAAATTCGAGATGGGGCCTGCTCGGCTGGTACTGGCTGCCGCTGTTTCCGATGCTGATCATCTTCTTCGTCTCGGCGCTGGCCGAAACCAACCGGCCGCCGTTTGATCTGGTCGAGGCCGAATCGGAATTGGTCGCCGGTTACATGGTCGAATATGGCTCGACGCCTTACATGATGCTGATGCTCGGCGAATATGTCGCGATCTGCACGATGTGCGCGATCTGCACCATTTTGTTTCTCGGCGGCTGGCTGCCGCCCTTCCCGGTCATGCCATTTACCTGGGTGCCCGGCTTCGTCTGGTTCGTGCTTAAAGCGCTGTTCGTGTTCTTCATGTTCGCGATGGTGAAGGCCTTCGTGCCGCGTTATCGCTATGACCAGTTGATGCGGCTCGGCTGGAAGGTGTTTTTGCCGATCTCGCTGGCTATGGTTGCGATCGTCGCCGGGGTGTTGCAGGTCGCCGGATGGGCCCCGAAATGAAGACAGGAGGACGGCATGGAATTATCGCTGCCGGCCTGGCTCGGCGCGTTGTGTGGAATGATCGTCGCAGCCGCGATTTACGTTCCAGGAATCCGGCTCGTGGAGCGGCATCTGCGCGGCTCGAGCGGCGTCAAAACGCTCGAGCAGCGGGTCGCATTCGAGGACAGGCTCTCGGTGGTACGGCGCCTTATTTTGGCTTTCGACGTCGCCATTCTGGCGGTGGCAGGCTATTGGATTGGCAACATGTTGAGCGGCGCGCGGGGTTGATATGAGATTGGACCAGGCCGCGCGCTCGATATTCCTCGTCGAATTCTGGCAAGCCATCGTGCTGTCGATGCGCTACTTCTTCAAGCCGAAGGCGACGATCAATTATCCGTTCGAAAAGAATCCAATTTCGCCCCGCTTCCGCGGCGAACATGTGCTGCGACGCTATCCGAACGGCGAAGAACGCTGCATCGCTTGCAAGCTGTGCGAAGCGATTTGCCCGGCGCAGGCGATCACCATCGAAGCTGGACCGCGGCGGAACGATGGCACGCGGCGCACGACCCGCTACGACATCGATATGGTCAAGTGTATCTATTGCGGCATGTGCCAGGAGGCCTGCCCGGTCGACGCCATTGTCGAGGGTCCGAACTTCGAATTCGCGACCGAGACCCGCGAAGAACTTTATTACGACAAAGAACGGCTGCTGGCGAACGGCGATCGTTGGGAGCGCGAGATCGCCAAGAGCTTAGAGCTCGACGCGCCGTATCGGTGAGATCCGTCAGACAATGACCCTGCAGGCCATTTTCTTCTATCTGTTCGGCGGCATCACGGTCGCCTCGGCCGTTATGGTTATCGCGGCGCGCAATCCGGTGCATTCAGTGCTGTTTCTTATTCTCGCTTTCGTCAATGCCGCGGGGCTGTTCGTGCTGATGGGCGCCGAGTTTCTGGCGATGATTCTCATCGTCGTCTATGTCGGCGCGGTCGCCGTGCTGTTCCTGTTCGTCGTGATGATGCTTGACGTCGACTTCGCAGCGTTGCGCCGCGGCGTGCTGTCCTATTTGCCAATCGGCGGGCTCATCGGCGCCGTGCTCCTGGTCGAGCTTCTCACGATTGTCGGCGCCTGGGCGATCGCGCCGGACGTTACGAAAGCGATCACTGCACCGATACCGCCGCCAAACGAAATTCCCAATACGCACGCGCTCGGGCTCGTTCTTTACACTCGCTACGTTTATTTCTTCCAAGCCGCCGGCCTCATTCTCCTCGTGGCCATGATCGGCGCCATTGTGCTCACGCTTCAGCACAAGCCGAACGTGCGCCGCCAGATGATCGCCGAGCAGATAGCGCGCCGTAAAGCGAGTGCGATCGAGATCGTCAAAGTGAAATCGGGGCAGGGGCTGCCGTGATCATCGGGCTCGGCCACTATCTGTCGGTTGCGGCGATCGTGTTCACGCTCGGCGTACTCGGAATCTTTCTCAATCGCAAGAACGTCATCATCATTCTGATGTCGATCGAGCTGATCCTGCTTTCGGTCAATATCAATCTGGTCGCGTTCTCGACTTTTCTCGGCGACATTGTGGGCCAAATTTACGCGCTGATCGTGCTGACGGTCGCGGCCGCGGAAGCGGCCATCGGCTTGGCCATCCTTGTCGCGTATTTCCGCAACCGCGGCTCGATCGCGGTCGAAGACATCGATTTGCTGAAAGGTTAGGGGCGGTAGGGGCCAATTGGCATGTACGAAGCCATCGTTCTGTTGCCGCTGTTAGGCGCGGTCATTGCCGGGATCGTGTGCCTGGTCGGCGCGCGCAACCGTTTCCCGGGTGAGGATCCGCCGCCGCCGGCCCACGATCATGCCGCACCCCCGGTGAGCGAGGATCGTCCGCGCGCCGCGCCGGTGCCGCACGCCGAACACGGCGCCTTCGCCAATACCCATGTCGAACCACCCGAGCCCGAGCCGTCGGCCGCCGGTTCGCTGCTCGCGGAGCTCACCACGTCGACTTTTCTGGTGATCTGCTGCGTGCTGTCGTGGTTCGCTCTGTTCGATGTCGGATTCGCCGGCCATGAAGCGCGCATTGCGATGTTTTCGTTTATCTCCTTCGGCGACCTTCATTCCGAATGGATGTTGCGCATCGACGCATTGACGGCGGTGATGCTGGTCGTGGTGACGACCATTTCCTCGCTCGTGCACATTTATTCCATCGGCTACATGGAAGACGATCCGTACAAGCCGCGGTTCTTTTCCTATCTGTCGTTTTTCACCTTCGCCATGCTGATGTTGGCGACGGCGGACAACCTCGTCCAGCTCTTTTTTGGCTGGGAAGGCGTCGGTCTGGCGAGCTATCTTCTGATCGGTTTCTGGTATCACAAGCCGGAGGCCAATGCCGCCGCGATCAAGGCCTTTATTGTCAATCGCGTCGGCGATTTCGGTTTTTCGCTCGGTATTTTTGCCGTGTTCTATCTTACCGGCGCGGTGGATTTCGACACTATCTTCGCCCAGGCGCCGGCGCTTGCCGGAAAGAGCTTTCATTTCCTCAGCTGGAACGTCGATGCGCTCACCGCTGTCTGTTTGCTCTTGTTCATGGGGGCGATGGGCAAATCCGCGCAGTTCCTGCTGCATACCTGGCTGCCCGACGCTATGGAGGGACCGACCCCGGTCTCGGCGCTGATCCACGCCGCCACGATGGTGACGGCGGGCGTCTTCATGGTGGCGCGGCTGTCGCCGCTGTTCTCGTTATCGCCGGGCGCCTCCGGCTTTGTGACTTTCATCGGCGCGACCACGGCGATGTTCGCCGCCACCGTCGGCTTGGTCCAGAACGACATCAAGCGCATCATTGCTTATTCGACCTGTTCGCAGCTCGGCTACATGTTCGTGGCCATGGGGGTGGGCGCCTATTCGGTCGGCATGTTCCATCTGTTCACCCATGCCTTTTTCAAGGCGCTGCTGTTCCTGGGGTCCGGCTCGGTGATCATCGCCATGCATCACGAGCAGGACAC
>JBPYFG010000161.1:0-7934 GCA_051986365.1 Xanthobacteraceae bacterium | reverse complement strand
CCACCAATTCCTTGACATTGCGTGACGGATTGTCGGAGCTGACAGCCAGGATCAGCGGGAAGTTTCCGATCATCGCCAGCGGCGTGAGCGTCTTGGTCGGGTGATATTTCAGATCCGGATAGATTGCCGCGGCGATCGACATGGCGCCGATCGCGCCAACCAACAGTGTGTAGCCGTCGGCGGGCTGGTTAGAAACGTATTCAGCGGAAAGCCGGCCGCCTGCGCCGGTGCGGTTTTCGATCACGACAGGCTGACCGAGGATTTCCGAAAGCTTGGCCCCAACCAGACGCGCAAATATGTCGTTGCCGCCGCCAGCGGCAAATCCCACGATCAAGCGTATCGGCCGGTTTGGATAATCGCTTTGCGCGCGCGCCGGTGCAGGGAGCATCGCCGCAGCTACCGGGGCTGCGAGCGCGCCGAGGACAGAGCGGCGTGAGAAGTAACTCATGGGAACTTCCTCCATCGGTCTTAAGTTTCATTATTTTTCGCCAAGCATGACCGCATGATCTGGCATCATGACCGGCGCGTGGCGCAACGACACTTCACCAATTCATCCAGTCGACCAACGCGGCTGTGACTTGCTCCGGTTGCTCGAGCGTCGACAGGTGTCCGCAATCGGCGACTACCACAAGCTGGGCTCCGCCGATCGCGCCCACAATCTCGTGGGCAAGCTCGGGGGGCGTCGCCTCGTCACCGTCGCCGACAAGGACAAGCGTCTGGCATTGGATTGCACCGAGCCCGGACCGCGAATCCGGGCGACCCATGACCGCCTGCTGCTGGCGCAAGAAGGCTTCGACGCCAGTCTCTGCGGCCATCGTGCGTACTGTTTGCCTCAAGCCGGCATCGTTATGGCGATTGCGATGAACGTAAAGCGGAAAGGCGATGTCGGGGACCTCGGCATAGCGACCGTTCTTGGCGAGTGCGATTACCACCTTGCGCCGTTCGGTCTGTTCCGGCGTTTCGGCGCGCGCACCAGTGTCGAGGAGCGCCAATTTGGTCACCCGTTGCGGCGCCTGGCGCATGACTTCGAAAGCGATGTAGCCGCCCATCGACAGGCCCGCGAGCGCAAAGCGCGGCGGGCTAGCGGCCAAAATGCGCCGCGCGATCGCCGCCATACTGTCGTCGCGGGTATGGTCCGCAACCGTGACCGGGCCGAACCGCCACAAAGCCAGGATCTGGTCGGCGTAAAGCCGCGCCGAGCACGTCAATCCCGGAATGAGCACAATCGGCAACGGATCTGGCATCGGGCGACCTTCCGGCGAGGGGCGCGGCAGATTACCGGCTGGTCAGAAAAAGTGAAGCAATTCGATTAACTTGCCAGGCTGCGGACGCGGCTTTCAGGTTGACATTGCGCCAATCGATCATATGTTGCGGGCACCCAAACGGGGTAGATTCGACCGCTGAGCGCGAATTTTTCGCTTTAGCCGAAACAGATCGTCTGCGGTCCTTTGAGGGTTTATGTCGTTTTCCAATCTCGGCTTGTCCGAAAAAGTCGTTTCCGCCGTCGCTGCGGCTGGTTACAAGGCTCCCACTCCGATCCAGGAACAAGCAATTCCCCACGTGCTCGCGCGTCGCGATGTGTTGGGAATTGCGCAAACCGGCACCGGCAAGACTGCGGCTTTCACGCTGCCGATGCTCACTCTCTTGGAACAGGGACGCGCCCGCGCGCGCATGCCACGCACGCTCATTCTCGAGCCAACCCGCGAGCTCGCGGCGCAGGTCGAGGAAAGTTTTGCCAAGTACGGCGCCAACCACAAACTCAACGTCGCGCTCCTGATCGGCGGGGTTTCATTCGACGATCAGGATGTGAAGCTCACGCGCGGCGTCGACGTGCTGATCGCGACGCCCGGCCGCTTGCTCGACCATTTCGAACGCGGACGCCTTCTGCTCACCGGCGTCGAGCTATTGGTGATCGATGAAGCCGACCGCATGCTCGACATGGGCTTCATTCCGGACATCGAACGCATCTGCAAGCTGGTCCCCTTCACCCGGCAGACCTTGTTTTTCACCGCGACCATGCCGCCCGAGATTCGGCGCATCACCGAGCAGTTCCTGCACAATCCGGTCCGCGTCGAGGTCGCCCGGCCGGCGACCACCGTCGCCACGACCACCCAGCTCATCGTCAAATCGGGTCGGGAGTCGCACGAAAAGCGCGATACTTTGCGCCGGCTGATCCGTTCCGCCGAAGGCCTGAAAAACGCGATTATATTTTGCAATCGCAAGCGCGACGTCGCCACTCTGTTCCGCTCGCTGCTGCGTCACGGCTTTTCGGTCCAGGCACTGCACGGCGACATGGATCAGCCCGCGCGAATGGCCGCGCTCGAAAAGTTCCGCAACGGCGAGGTGACCCTGTTGGTCGCTTCCGATGTTGCCGCGCGCGGGCTCGATATTCCGGATGTCAGTCACATTTATAATTTCGATGTGCCGTTTCACCCGGACGACTATGTGCACCGGATCGGCCGCACCGGACGCGCCGGGCGCAGCGGCACCGCAATCACCATCGTGGCCGGAGCCAATGACAGCAAGGCGGTCGCCGCAATCGAGAAACTGATCGGGCAACCTATTCCAGTCATGGAAAAGCAGCCTGGACCGCCGCTGCCGCCTCAACATCGCGTCGCCGAGCGGCCACACGGCCATCATCATGCCGGACGCAAGGGTCCACTCGTGCGCAGCGACGAGTCACGCGCGCGCCGCGCGCCGCCGCCCTCCCCGCGTTCGCGGCACGACGACTCGGACGCCAGCCATTTGCCGGCTTTTCTGTTGCGGCCGGTGAAGGTCTGATCGCTGAAGGGCGACGACAGGGCTTTCGCGGCCGCGCCGCGTCTGAGACACCTTTGCAATCCTGATTACGGCGCGACGCCGGTCGCCGGTTCGAGCTGGACAGATTCGCCGCAGCCGCAAGCCGACGTCTGGTTCGGATTGTTGAATACGAATTGCGCCGACAGCTTGTCGACCTTGTAGTCCATTTCCGTTCCGAGCAGGAACAACACCGCCTTCGGATCGATCAGGATACGCACGCCCTTGTCTTCGACGATTTCATCCAGCGGATCGACCTTCTCGGCGTATTCCATGGTATAGGCCATGCCGGCGCAGCCGCCATTCTTGACGCCGACGCGCACGGCCGCAATCGGCCGGTCGGCTTTGGCCATGACCGCCTTGATGCGTTCGGCGGCGGCTTCCGTGAGCCGCACCACCTGAGGTTTCGGCCGAGCGATGGCCATTAGCGAACCCTCCGCAAGTTCAATTCCTGTGTCGTCATCACAACGACTCGCACCAAATTATGTAGTGCGAGCCAGTTTCGCGCGCAATCACCACATGTTGAGCACGGTGCGGGCCTCATCCGACATGCGGCTCGGGTCCCAGGGCGGATCCCACACGATATTGACTTTGGCTTCGCGCACACCGGGCACGCCGGCAACGGCGTTTTCGACCTGCTGCGGCAATTCCGCCGCCGACGGGCAATTCGGCGTCGTCAAGGTCATTTCGATATTGACCATGCGATCGTCGTCGATGTCGACCTTGTAAATCAGACCAAGTTCGTAAATGTCGGCCGGGATTTCCGGATCGTATACAGTTTTGAGCGCGCCCACGATCTCATCTGTCAGCCGCGCCATTTCGTCGGGCGGGATCGTTGACGGCCGTTCCGCGGCTGCCGCGGGCATTGCTTCGGTTTTTGTTTCGTCGGTCATGGCATTTATCCGAGCAGATTCTGCGCTTTGAGGAGCGCCTGGGCAAGGCAATCCACCTCTTCGCGCGTATTGTACAAGGCAAACGAGGCGCGGCAGGTCGCGGTCACGCCATAACGGGCGAGGAGCGGCATGACGCAATGGGTACCGGCGCGGACGGCAACCCCGGCGCGGTCGATGATCGTCGCCACATCGTGCGGATGCGCGCCCTTAAGCTCGAACGAGACGATCGGCCCCTTGTCCTTGGCGGCGCCAAAAATGCGCAGCGAATTGATCTCGCGTAAACGCTCATGAGCGTAACGTGCGACCTCCGCTTCGTGGGCGCGGATGCGCGGCTTGCCGATCGACGTGACATAGTCGATGGCAGCGCCGAGTCCTATCGCCTGGACGATCGAGGGCGTACCGGCCTCGAATTTATGCGGCGGGTCGCCGTACGTGATGTGGTCCTCAAATACTTCGCGGATCATCTCGCCGCCGCCGTTGAATGGAGGCATGGCGGCAAGATGCTCGTATTTCCCGTACAGCACGCCGATGCCGGTCGGCCCGTAGAGCTTGTGGCCGGTAAAGGCGTAGAAGTCGCAACCGATGTCGCGCACGTCGACGTCGAGGTGGACCGCGGCCTGCGCGCCGTCGAACAGCACCGGAATGCCGCGCTCGTGGGCGATGCGCGTCACCTCCTTGGCCGGCACGAGAGTGCCGAGCATATTCGACATGTGCGTCATCGCGACGAGCTTGGTGCGCGGAGTGAGCAGCTTCTCGAATTCATTCAGGAGAAAATTGCCGTCGTCGTCGACCGGCGCCCATTTGATCACCGCGCCCTGCCGCTCGCGCAGGAAGTGCCAGGGCACGATATTGGAGTGATGTTCCATGATCGAAAGCACGATCTCGTCGCCAGCTTTGATGCGCTCGCGGCCGAACGTATAAGCGACGAGGTTGATCGCTTCGGTAGCATTGCGAGTGAAGACGATCTCCTCCTTGCGCCTGGCATTGACAAAGGCGGCAACTTTTTCGCGCGCGTTCTCGTAGGCCTCGGTCGCTTCATTGGCGAGAAAATGCAGCCCGCGATGCACGTTGGCATATTGCGTGGTGTAGGCCTCGTCGAGGCGGTCGAGCACAATGCGCGGCTTTTGCGCCGAAGCTGCATTGTCGAGATAAACAAGCGGCTTGCCGTAAACCTGCATCGCCAGGATCGGAAAATCCGCCCGGATGCGATTGACGTCATAGGCGCTGCTGCTCGTTGTCTGATCCATCTTCAACACTTCACTTCGTATCCCGGACGCGGTGCGGCGCGAAAGCGGTGCACCGCTGATCCGGGGTCGTCTCATAGACGCGGGAACGATCCCGGTTCTACAGCGCACCACCATAGCGCGCGCAAGACGCGATGTCGGCTCCTATCTGCGCGCTCCAAGCCATGCCGCGACGCTCTCGATCAGAGCCTCGCGCAAGCCTGCATGTTCGATGCCCTCGATGGCCTCGCCAAGGAACGCCTGGATCAGCATCGCCTCGGCTTCCACCGGCGGAATGCCGCGCGCCATCAAGTAAAATTTGAGCTCTTCGTCGAGCGCGCCCGCGGTGGCGCCGTGACCGCATTGCACGTCGTCGGCGAAGATTTCCAGTTCCGGCTTGTTGTCGGCCTCGGCCCGCTCGGACAACAAGAGCGCTTGCGTCATCATTTTGGCGTCGGTCTTTTGCGCGTGCCGGCGCACGATGATGCGGCCTTGAAAAACCCCATGCGCCTCGTTGTCGAGCACGGATTTGAACATTTCGCGGCTCTGGCAATCGCGCGCGATATGATCGGCGAGCAGTGTCGTGTCGGCGTGCTGGCGGTCCTTCAGCAGCGAAGCCCCGCGAATTCCGGCAACGGTGCCCTCGCCGTCGAGCCGCAGAAACAGCTGGTTGCGCACCACGGCGCCACCGTTGATGAAACTGAACGTGTTAAATCGCGCATGCCCGCCAATCGCCGCGGCCAGCGTGGAAATATGCAGCGCTTCAGTCCCCTCGCCGATCACTTTGACGTGGTCGACATGGGCGCTATCGCCGGCAAACAGTTCCAGCGTGGCGTTGACCTGGTAATCGCCCGTGGCGGGGCCCTCGTGGCTCTCGACCAGCATGACGCGGGCGCCGTGATCGATCGTGACCAGCGAACGCGTGAATATCGCCGCAGGCTTTTCAGAAACAACAAACATCAAGTGCAAGGGCCGCTCGATCGTAGCGCCGCTGGCGACGCGGATCACCGCGCCGTCGCCCATCAAAGCGGTATTGAGCGCCACGGCAGCATCATTGGCGGGCGCAAGCTTGCCCAGGCGCGCCGCGACCACTGGATCGCCTTCGGTCAGCGCCTGAGCGAGCGAGCTCACGACGAGACCGGCTTCCATTTCTCGCAAGTCTGACAGTTCGGGCACGAATGCACCGTCGACAAAGACCAGCCGCCGGGCGTCGAGGTCGCCGAGGACGCGACCGGCATCTTTGGCCCACGCCTTGGCCGACGCATCGGGTGGAGATGCCAATGGTTTGGCGTCGCGCATCAGCGCGCGCAGGTCGGTATATTTCCATTCCTCGATGCGCCGATGCGGCAGACCGTGCTTGGCAAACTGGTCAAAGGCTGCGTTGCGCCGCGCCATGACCGCTTCGTCGCCGGGCAGCCGATCGCGCGCTTGCGCAAAAGTCTGCGCCAGCGCGGTCTCCGCTGCTGTCTTGATCACGGCGACTTCGGCGTTCACGCCGGAACCTCCTCTTGATACTCGGCATAGCCGCGCGCTTCGAGTTCGAGCGCCAGCTCCTTGCCGCCGGTCTTGACAATGCGCCCGCGCGACAAAACGTGCACCACGTCTGGGACGATATAGTTGAGAAGCCGCTGATAGTGGGTGATGACGACGAAGGAACGGCCGGGCCCACGCAGTCGGTTCACGCCATCGGCGACGATCTTGAGCGCGTCGATATCGAGCCCCGAATCGGTCTCATCGAGCACCGCCAGCCGCGGCTGTAAGAGCGCCATCTGCAAAATCTCGTTGCGCTTCTTCTCGCCCCCGGAAAAGCCGACATTGACGGCGCGGCGCAACATTTCCTGATCGATGCCGAGCTTGCCGGCTGCTTCGCGCACTTTCTTGATGAAATCCGGCGTGGACAGCTCGGCTTCGCCACGCTTCTTGCGCTGAGCGTTAAGCGCGGTGCGCAGGAAGGTCATGGTGGCGACGCCGGGAATCTCCAAAGGATATTGGAAAGCGAGGAACAAACCGGCGGCGGCGCGTTCGTCGGGCTCCATCTCGAACAAGTTCCGGCCATCAAAGCGCACCTCGCCAGCGATCGGCCGGTACTCTTCCTTCCCGGCCAGCACGTAAGCGAGCGTCGACTTGCCCGATCCGTTCGGGCCCATGATGGCGTGCACCTCGCCCGCCTGAACGTCGAGATCGAGCCCTTTAAGGATTTCCCGGCCGTCGATTTCGACGTGCAATTCTTTGACTTCAAGTAGTGCCATTCAAATAAGCTCCGGATTAGTTCTGCGACGGACGGCGCCTATCGATCGCCCCAGCGCCAGCGCCATCCGCCGTCGGTCTTGCGGTAACTGACAATGACAAGCGCAGCGACGGCAGCTGCGTCGAACAACAGTAGCGCCAACAAGTCCCGCAGGCTTTTGGCTGTCAGCCGCAGACACAGCGAAACCGCCACCATCGCCAGCACCGTTCCAACCGTGACCGCCCAGCCTTGCCATGTCACCGGCGTTGCGCCGTAGCCGTAACGTTTCGGCTTGAACCAATATTCGGCCATCGGTTTGGCTCCGCGATCAGCCGACCGAGCCTTCTAGCGAGATCGAGATCAGCTTTTGCGCCTCGACCGCGAATTCCATCGGCAATTGCTGCAGCACATCCTTAACGAAACCATTGACAACGAGCGCCACCGCCTCTTCTTCGGACAGTCCGCGCTGCATGCAATAGAACAGCATGTCCTCGGAAATCTTCGAGGTGGTCGCCTCGTGCTCGAACACGGTCGAGGAGTTCTTGGCCTCGATATAGGGCACGGTGTGGGCGCCGCACTGATCGCCGATCAAAAGCGAATCGCAATTGGTGAAGTTGCGCGCGCCGGTCGCGCGGCGGTGCGCCGTAACCAGCCCCCGGTAGGTGTTGTTGGAGGATCCGGCCGCAATACCCTTGGAGATGATCCGGCTGCTCGTGTTCTTGCCGAGATGCAGCATCTTAGTGCCGGAATCGACCTGCTGATGCCCGTTGGAGATTGCGATCGAGTAGAATTCGC
>JBPYFG010000160.1:0-2399 GCA_051986365.1 Xanthobacteraceae bacterium | reverse complement strand
AAAGGCCGGTGACATTCGGCTCAATACCTGATTCTCGCGATTGCGCCGAGAAGTTTCTCGCGCGTCGTCACAGCCTGAATTTATCTTGCGCTAGGATTCCCGCCACTCCCCACAAAATCAGCACCATTAGAACAGCTGCGGCGACATAATCGCCAATGCTCATGCCACGCCCCCATCGTCGAATCTGCAAATGCGACATTTCATCGGCGCAATTGAGAGAGCTGCTTAGCGGCGCCGAAGTTTTCTAATAGCGCCGCAGGTAGATTCGACTCGTCTCGACGCGGAACAGTTCCGCTTCACCCATCAAAACCGCGGCGGCGCGCCGGCATAGGCTTGGCCGATCACGTTATGCAAATCGGCTTTCGTTACCGGCCGCGGATGCGTGATCTTCACGGCCGAAACCACCTCGACGGCTTTGTCGATGTTGCTCTCATTGAGTCCGAGCTGGTTGAATCCGGTCGGCAGGGCAAGTCGCAGATTGAGCTCGTAAAGCCCGCGCGCGGCATCATCGGCGCCGAGCGCGCGGCGAATGCGCGCCATCGCTTCCGGAGCCGCGGCTGCATTGAAACCGACCGCATAGGGCGTGGCAATCGCATGCGCGCGGGCATGATCGAGATTGAACCATTGCCGCATGCGCTGGGCGATGGCGTGCTCCAAGCCGACCTTGGCGCGGAAATTCCCGGCGAGCCAGGCCGCGTAAAGCGCATCCGTCCTGGCCGCAAGATCGCGCGGATTCTGCACGATCCGCGGCAGGCTCAAGCCGAGGCGGCGCACGGCTTCCTCGGCCATGCTTTGCACGACCGGATTGGTATCGATGCCGTAGAGACTCTCGACCGCGTGCGCCATCGCATTCATCCCGCTCGCGGCCGAAACCGCCGGCGGCAGATCGAGAGTCAATTCCGGATCGTAAATCGCGGTTGCCGGAAGCGCGGCGACGCTCTCGCCATTCACGCGATCCTCGGCCACACCGATATACCAGCGCGCCGCCATCTCCGAGCCGGAATAGGTGGTGACGACCGCGATATAGGGAATGCCCGTTGTCGCTGCCGCGGCCTTGGCGAGCCCAATCGCCGAGCCGCCGCCGATAACAATGAAGCCGTTGGCGTTGACCCGCTTGATCTCACCGACAATGCGATCAAACGCGTCGCGCGGCATCGATTGGCCCGCGGTTTCGCAGAAGCCGAGGCAGCGCTCGGCGACCGGCGCAATGAGCTTGCGGGCCAAATCGGCGCGCGTCGGAGAGCACAGAACCAGGAGCCGCGAGATTTTGTGCAGATCGGCTTCGGTGCGCAACGCGGCAATCGCGCCGGCGCCGAACACGATCCGAACCGGATCGGAATGATAGGTGAAGGTGGGGATCATGATTCCGCTACGCGTCCCGATGTCTGTATCACGTCCGCTTTGCTACTCATAAACACCGAAGGCGTTCAGGTAATATCTACCTCGGTATCGGATCATCATCCACGTCAATGGGTGGGGGAGACATCATGCGCGCTCTGGTCCTGCTCTGTTTCTTGCTGCTGCCCGGTGTCGCGCGGGCCGACGAGCCGACGATAACGATCACAGTGGGCCAAGATACGCACAGCTTTACGCGCAGCTTCACGCGAGGCGAGCTTTTGGCCCGGGCGGACGCTACCACCGTCCAGGTGGCGCGTGACGTCGCCTATCGCGCGCCGATGACCTATCGCGCCGTGCCCGTCGCATCTCTGCTCGCCGGGATGGCGCTCCGTCATGACAGCGTGATCGAGGCGGTCGCGCTCAACGGGTTCGTCGCGCAACTCCCGCCCGACCTGCTGATCAACACCGATGAGCGCAAGGCTGTTGCTTGGCTTGCAATCGAACTTGCGGAGCGCCCTTGGCCGCAATTGCCGAAAAACGACAAGAGTGCAGGGCCGTTCTACATTGTCTGGACCGGGGCCGAGGTCGGGAGCATCCGCAGCGAGCAATGGCCGTATCAGTTGGCAAAACTGGCCGCGAGCCTTTTACCTAATCCAACGCTGTTCGCGCTTTATGCTCAGTTGCGCCCAATCTATCGGCATAACCCCGCTGAATTGATCCTTGCTCACCAAAATCGACTTGGTCAGGACAATGGTATAGAGCCAGAGCATATAGATGCGCTCACATACCTGCGGAGAATATATCGCAATCCAATGGAGCCGACATAAGTGCGCATCAGGTGTGCTGTTGAAGCTTTGCCTTATGAAAACCCAAGGCTCACTGCTGTTGCCCTTGGCCGATTGACAGGTGACGATTTTGCATCACGCTTGGATAGGGCAGTTGATGCCAGCAACCGTGCGAAGCTGATCGAAGGTCGGGTGATCCGGGATGAATAAGGATTGTGGATAAGCTGCGGGTTTCTCGCCCTGAATAACAGCGTCATATTGTTGAAGTTGGATTTC
>JBPYFG010000159.1:0-5265 GCA_051986365.1 Xanthobacteraceae bacterium | reverse complement strand
GCGTTCTCGAATGACTCTTTGGTTGAAAGCGCGGCAATCCAGAACGGCGGTCGCGGTGTCTGGGTGGGCCGCGGCTGCGACGTCACTTTTTCAAAGCTGTGAAAGCGCCCGCGACAGGTCACGTTCTCCTCGGTAAGAAGCCGCCGGATCTGCTCGAGGCCTTCGTCGAAGCGTGCACGACTCTCGTCCATCGAAATCCCAAACCGGCCGAATTCGTGAGGCAGAAAGGCGCGCGCAAAGCCGACTTCCAAACGTCCTTTCGAAATCGCGTCAACCATGCCGATCTGCCCGGCAAGCTTCAGCGGGTTATTGAAAACCGGCAGGACGGCGCCGGTGATCAAACGGATTTTGCGCGTTAGCGCAGCCGCAGCGGCGAGAAAGATCAGCGGGTCCGGACTATAGCCGCCGTAGGAATGGAAATAGTGCTCGACCGTGCGGACATGCCCATAGCCGAGCTCTTCGCCAAGCCGCGTCAGTTTAAGCGCCTCGTCCCAGTAATGCGCCGGGCTTTTGCGGTCGGGCCCCAGGGAAGGAAAAAACTGGACGCCGAACTCCATCGCTGACCCTCGTGAGCGTAGGGTGGGCAAAGCGCAAAGCGCGA
Organism: Xanthobacteraceae bacterium; assembly: GCA_051986365.1. Lineage (GTDB taxonomy): Bacteria > Pseudomonadota > Alphaproteobacteria > Rhizobiales > Xanthobacteraceae > BOG-931. The sequence continues at coordinate 4,664 of JBPYFG010000159.1, read as the reverse complement.
TGCCCACGCTGTCATCCGCCAGGTCACCGTACAGGTTCGGTGGGCACGGCGCTATGCGCCTTTGCTCACCCTACAACCGAACGTCTAACCGCTGTGAGTTACACCTTCCCCACCAGACTGATATCGCTGCCGTCGCGATAAGCGGGGTGACGCCAGCCGTTCTCGTCGTAATCGGCCATGCACTGGTCGGCGAGCGCTTCCATCTGCTTGAGCGCGCCATTGCCTTGCGCCTGCTGCAGCTGGAACACGCGGATGAGCTCATGGCTGCCGGAATAGTTCATTTCATACAGCTCGTGACGGGCGCCGAATTCGGTGCCGATCGCGTCCCACAGCAGCTTCATGATCTTGATGCGCTCCTTGTAGTCGATGCCGTTCGAGCCGCGCACATATTTGGCGAGATATTTGTCGACCTCGGGATTTTTGAAATCGCGCGCATGCGAGGGCAGATAGATCAGGCCGGAGGCGATCACCTTTTCGACGATGTTGCGTACCGCCGGATAAGCCTCGGTCATGAAAAGCCGGTAGGTGGCGGAGCCGCGGGCATTGGGCAGGACCGCGCCGTCGACCCATGGCACCGGATTGCACGCCATGGCGTCGGTCAAGGACCAGAACAGGTTGCGCCAGCCGATCACTTCGCCGATCTGGGCCTGCACGCCGCGAAAGCCTTCGACGCCGGTGGCGCGCGCGGCTTTCCAAAGCAGACCGATGATGAAATCAAGCTTGACCGCAAGCCGCGTGCAGCCTTGCAGCGTGAAGCCGTTGAAGAAACCGGATTGCGGATAAAAATTCTTCAGCCGCTCGATGTCGCGATGAATGATAACGTTTTCCCAGGGGATGAAGGCGTTATCAAAAACGAAGATGGCGTCGTTCTCGTCGAACCGCGAGGTCAGCGGATAATCCCACGGCGAGCCGGTCGCGGCTGCGGCGAATTCATAGGACGGCCGGCAAATGAGCTTGATGCCGGGCGTGTTCATCGGCGCGATGAACATCACCACCATGGCCGGATCGGTGATCTCCTGGCCCATGTTCTGGCCGAGGAAATTGTATTGCGTGAGCGCGGAATTGGTCGCCACCACTTTGGCGCCGGAGACATAGATGCCGGCGTCGGTCTCTTTTTGAATTGTGATGTAGACGTCCTTGACCTGTTCGACCGGCTTGTTGCGGTCGATCGGCGGATTGACCAGCGCGTGATTGAGATAGAGCACCGCCTCCTGGCCGCGCTTGTGCCAGGCCCGGGCATTGTCGGCGAATTTGCCGTAGAAGGCGGCATTGGCGCCGAGCGTGTTGAGGAACGAGGCCTTGTAATCGGGGCTGCGGCCCATCCAGCCGTAAGACAATCGCGCCCAGGCGGCGATGGCGTCGCGCTGCGCGATCACCTCTTCGCGCGAGCGCGCCGCCCTGAAAAATTTATGGGTATAGCCGCCGGAGCCGGTGTCGGTCGGCGCGGTAAGCACATCATGCCAGACCTTGTCGTGCAGCGCGTCGTAAAGCAGCGCCACCGAAGCCGCCGAATTGCGGAACGCCGGATGGGTGGTCACATCCTTGACGCGCTCGCCATAGATGTAGACTTCGCGGCCGTCGCGCAGCGATTCCAGAAACTCCGCGCCGGTGAACGGACGCTTCTTGCCGGCGACGATAGTCTCGGGTCGGGCTTCGGGATGGATTTCCGTATTTTTGGGCATGTCGTCCTCCCGACAATCTTAGCCTGGATGGAGCGAAGCGAAATCCGGGAACGCTCCACCGCTCGCGAGCCGCTTCCGGGTTACGCTCCGCTTCACCTGGGCTGCATTGTCAATTATAATTCGTCAGCACACTGACGATTTTCGTCAGTGTACCGACAATGCAGCGCAGTGGTCAACGGGCTGGTGTTGCCATGCGCTGGCGAAATTGCCGGCCCACTGAACCAGCGTGAGCGGGATAACAATGCCGGAGCCGATCGGCGACAGCCGCCTCATCAAGATGCCGGGCCATCTCATTCGCCGGCTGCACCAGATTTCCTTTGCGCTGTTTCTCGACCAGGCCAAGGCCTTCGACGTGACACCGGTGCAATATGCCGCGCTGGTCGCGATCAACCGCCGTCCAGGGATCGATCAGACCACGCTGTGCAATATCATCGCCTTTGACCGCACCACGATCGGCGGGGTGGTGGGTCGCCTGCAGCGCAAGAAGCTCATCACCCGCGTCAACGGCGCGCATGACCGACGCACCAAGGCGCTCCACATCACGTCGACCGGCCGGCGGCTTATTCGCGACATTGAACCCGCGGTGCAGGCGACGCAGCGGCTGATCCTTAAACCGCTCAAGGCGCGCGACCGCGCCGCCTTCAAGGCGATGCTCAAGCACCTCGTGCATCTCAACAATGCGCATAGCCGCGCGCCATGGCGGCCGAAGCGGGGCGCGAAGGGAAGGGCGTAGGTCGGTTGTGATCCCGCTCATTCCCGCGAAAGCGGGAATCCGAATCTGGGTCCCCGCCTTCGCGGGGGCGAGCGGACTACCTTCCACCTCGTCATTGCGAGGAGCTCTAAAGGGGCGACGAAGCAATCCAGGTTCGAGCTACCAACTTCTGGATTGCTTCGCTTCGCTCGCAATGACGGCTTTACCGCGTCTGTCGCGACAGCGCCCATAGCGCCAGGACGCCGACGATGGCGACGGTGGCGAACGCGCCATGCACGCCGGTGGTGGCGAAGGCGAGTGCGCCGGCCGCGGCGCCCACCAGAAATCCGACGGCAATGGCGAGTACGGTAACGAGCCGATCGCGCACATCGGCGAAATCGCGCACCGCGGCGCCGCCGTGCCGGGCGTGATCGAAGCGCCGCCGCGCCATGATCATTTCGGTCGCCGCGATGCCAAGCTGCGTCATATTGCCGGTCATCACATTGGTTTGCGGAATGTCCTTCATCAGAAGCCGGACCACGACGCTCTGCGCGCCCATGGCCATCGCGGCAAACACGCCGGCGACGATGCCGTGCCAATCGCGCGCATCGCGCACCGCCGGGCCGAACACCATGATGCCGACAAAGATCGCGAGCAAAAGCGCTTCAAGGCCGAGCATCCACGGCAGCACATCACGGTGCGCGTCCCGCGCCGCGATGCAAAATGCCGCGGTCACCGCCGCGGCGATGATAAAGGCCGCGATCGCAACGAGCTTGCCGGCAATGCCGAAGTCGCTGGTTACGAATTCCGCGCCGGCAATGACGAAACTGCCGGTGACTTGCGCGGCGAACAGGCCGAACAGGCTCAAATAGGTGTAGCTGTCGAGATAACCGGCGACCAGGCTGAGCAGCACCGGCATTAAAAGCGGCACCGGCGGGTCGTCGCGCCGCGCAATTGCTTCGGTCATGGGAAAGACTCCACGTTCTCGTCATTCCGGGATGCGGGCAAAGCCCGCAGACCCGGAATCCATCACCACGATTCGTGACTATGGATTCCAGGTTCCTCACGGAGCTTGTCATCGGGCCGGCCACTTCGGGCCGAACCCGTTGGCTCGGCCCCGGAATGACGCCGGGTGTCTTGTTCATTACAACGAAAAATCTCATCTATGAAAAGCAACGCCTCTTCCCTTCATCCTGAGGTGCGAACGAAGTGAGCCTCGAAGGATGACGCCGAGGGAGAGAGTCACCCTCCGAGGGCCGCGGAGCTTGTCATCGAGCCGGACACTTCGGGCCGAACCCGTTGGCGGCCACCTCGGGGTGACGCTGTCAAAGGGTCTATTGCAATGCTGAGCTTGCACGCCGGATCGGCGGTCACCGCGGCATTTTTGGCTTCGCTGGTCGAGGCGGTCGAAGCCCTCACCATTGTACTGGCGGTCGCGGTCGTGCGCGGCGCGCGGCCGGCTTTACTCGGCGCGGGTGCCGGGCTTGTCGTGCTGGCGCTCATCGTCGTTGCGCTCGGACCGTTGCTCGATCGCGTGCCGCTTAAAGCGTTGCAGATCGCCATCGGGACTTTGCTGCTGTTGTTCGGCATGCGCTGGCTGCGCAAGGCGATTCTGCGCGCCGCCGGACTGGTTCCCCTGCATGACGAGACCCTTGCTTTCACCAGCGAGACGGACGAATTGCGCGAGCAGGCGCGCCGCCACGAAGAGCGGCTCGACTGGCTGGCCGGCGTGGCGAGCTTCAAAGCCGTGCTGCTCGAAGGCCTTGAAGTGGTATTCATCGTCATTGCGCTTTCGGCCGGTCGCGGCGTGCTCTTGCCGGTGACCGCCGCCGCCTTTGCCGCCTGTGTCTTGGTGGCGGCCGGCGGCATCGTTGTGCACCAGCCTTTGACGCGGGTGCCGGAGAATGCGCTCAAATTCGCAGTCGGCGTCATGCTCTCCGCCTTCGGCCTGTTCTGGACCGGCGAGGGTTTTGGCGTCGACTGGCCGGGTGCGGATCTGGCGATCCTCGCCTTCATTGTCCTGTTTCTTGGCAGCGGGCTCGGCAGCGTAGCCGTGCTCAATCGCCGCACCGCTGCGGTGAAAGCCGCGTCATGAAAAATCTGATCGCTTCGCTGGGCGAGCTCGCCGGGCTGTTCGTCGAGGACGGGGCGCTGGCGCTCGCCATCATCGCCGTCATCGTCGTTGCCGGATTGGTCGCCCTGCTTGCGCCCACCGCATCATGGCTGAGCGGGCTTGTTCTCTTGTGCGGCTGCCTCGGCGTCTTGATCGGCAATGTGATGACGGCGAAGCG
>JBPYFG010000158.1:0-5112 GCA_051986365.1 Xanthobacteraceae bacterium | reverse complement strand
CGTGGTTTTCCAGCATCAGGCCATGCGCGGCATGGAGCGCGATTGAGATGCGCAAGCTGTCCGCATTCAACATCGCGGCGCTCGTTCTCGGCATCGGATTTTTATACCTGCCGATCGTCATTCTCGTGGTCTATTCGTTCAACGCCTCGCGTCTGGTCGCCGTGTGGGGCGGCTGGTCGATGCGCTGGTACGCCGCGCTGGCACAAGACGCAGGGCTGCTCCGAGCCGCGTCGATCAGCTTTCGGGTGGCCTTCATCTCGGCTTTCATCGCGACGTTCTTGGGCACGCTCGCCGCGGTAGCGCTGGTCCGGTTCGGCCGCTTTCGCGGTCGCCTGCCATTCGCCGCGATGATTTACGCGCCATTGGTCATGCCCGAGGTCATTACCGGTCTGTCCATGCTGCTTCTGTTTGTTGCTGTTTCGATCGATCGCGGGTTTTGGACCGTGGTCATCGCCCATACCACGATGGCGACGTGCTTCGTCGCCGTAATCGTTCAATCGCGGCTCATCGATTTCGACGCGAGCCTGGAAGAAGCGGCGATGGATCTCGGCGCCTCCCCGGCGCAGACTTTTGCGTTGGTCACTTTGCCACTGATCTTCCCGGCAATCGCGGCGAGCTGGATGCTCGCTTTTGCGCTTTCGCTTGACGACTTGGTCATTGCCAGTTTCACCACCGGCCCCGGCGCGACGACGCTGCCTATCCGCATCTATTCGGAGGTCCGTCTCGGCGTCAGCCCGGAGATGAACGCGGTGTGCAGCATCGTCGTCGCTGTGGTCGGCGTGGCGGTGATCGCGGCGTCGATGCTCACCAAGCTCAGGGCGGGGCGCGGTGCGCCGGCGCGCGTGCAACCCTAATTGCGCGCTTGCGATGTGCCGCGCTCGCAGGGCGCGCTTTTCTTATTGCCCGGAGTTCGGCGCGCTGGGCGCTGCCGCCGGGGTGGCGGCTGGCGGGATCGCTAGGGGCGGCGAGGCCGCTGGCGATGCCGTTTGCGGGGTGGCCATCAATTGATCGATGACCGAGCGCACCGCCTCGCCGGCATTCAAAGGCTTGCCGCCGCTGAGAAGCGGCGCGGCGGCCCCGGAGCGCCGGATCAGGCTCTGCGCATCCGGCAGCATGATCGGATCGTCCCATGGGCCCTGCACCACAAAGGGCAGTTCGAATTGATCGGCGCTGGCGGTGGAGACCAGCGTGGCCACGCCTTTGAGATCGAGATCGCGGGTCGGCACCGAGGCCTGACCGGCAACGGCGAGGCGAACCGACGGGCCGACGATGCGCATCTCGTCAATCGAGACCAGACCTTGGTTGACTTTGAGGTTTATCGCGAGCTGATCGAATGGTGTGCGGCCGCTGCGGAAATCGCCGCTGCCCGAAAGCGGGCGGCGCTCCAGGCGGCGCAGCAGTTGCTCGATATTGATGCCGGTCAGCGCGCCGGCGCTTGCGTTCAACATGGCGGTGCCATTGAGGCCATGGGTGACGGCGAGGACGGAGTCGCCGGCGCCCTCGAGATTGACCGTCAATGTGCCGCGGCCTTCGACCTTATGCAGCCCGAATACCTGGCCGAGGCAATTATCCAGATCAACATCGGTGAATTGCATATGCGCGGTCGCGGCAACGCCGCCATCGACGCCGGCAAGACCAAGCGTCCCTTTGGCGACCCCGCCGAAGGCTTGTGATTCGCCGACGGTGATATTGAGTTTGCTGTCGCGCATCGTGGCGGCGACGGCGGTACGGCCCAATCGCGCGGTGGATATTTTGATGTTGGCGGCCGACAACCGCAGATCGAGACTGAGGTCGTTGAAGCCATCGAGCGCGATCGGCAGCTGGCTCCAGTTGCGTTCGTTGCGCGCAAGCAGGCGAATTCCGGAAACATAAGGCGTCAGATCGAGCGTGTCGGAGGCCAGCGTGCCTTGCACCAACCGGCGCGGATCGGCCGATACGGTGAGCGCGCCTTCCGCGCTGTTGCCGTCGAGCTCGACATTGACATTGGAGAGCGATGCCACGCGCCCGCCGATGTCGCTTTGCGCGCGTAGCGCAAATCGCCCAAAGCCGCCAAACGGCAGCCGGTCATTGCCGATCCACCGCAGCGCCTCGCGCAGCGACGGCGCCTCCACGCCGAGCGTGCCCTGGATTTTGAGCGTCGGTTCGTCGCTTGCCGAGCCATCGAAGGCAAGCGTGAGCGGCGCACTGGACAGCCGGATCTTAAGACCGGAGCGGTCCCCGCTTAGCGCCGCCAGAAAGTCGGTTAGCGTCAGGCTCGCTTCCACATTTTCCTTGTGCCAGGTGAAATGGCCGTTCGCGCCGAAGCTGCGCGAAATCGAAGGCCACGCCACCTGAAACTCGAGCCCTTCTAGCCGTTCGGTCGCGTCAGTGCGCGCGTCGTAGAGAATGACGGTGCCGTCCTGAATGCCGATTTCGGAGAAGGCAGCGCCGCGCTCGGACTGCGGTGCAAGCGCGCGGGCAAGCGATGAAATCAGGCCCGACCAGTTGGATTTGCCTTCGGCCGAGAAAGCGACCTTGATGGTCGGCCGCACCAGCGTCACGTCGGCGATTTCGACGCGGCCCGCCAACAGCGGAAAGTATCGCAGCCGGGCGACCAATTCGTCGGCGGCGACGGCCGGCTCGCCGCTCGGCTGATTGGCGAGCACGACGTTGCGGAAGCGCACGCTTCCGGATGGAAACAGCGACAACGAAATATCGTCGCCAAGCATCGGATCGAGACCGGTCACCCCGCGGATTTCCGCCTTTACCGCATCGCGGACAGAAGCCGCCGGCAGCAGCAAAGATATGCCGATCACGCTGACAAGCACCGCCGCAATAAGGGCGGCGGCGGCAATCGCAAGGCGTTTCAAGCCGAAAGCCGCGTTCACTGGACGCTGTTCCGATTGCTGTAAGGCCCACCGACTATATCGGGCCGCAGATAACCCGCAAACATGGCCATCATCTGTGTCGCTTTCGTGGCTTGCGGCCGTGGCGGCTGGGCCGTCTTAGCCCACAAAAATGCGCTCGATTGGGCCCCGATTCATCGCGCCCAGCTCATCGCGCGGTAGTCCGCCAGGACTGGGACTTACCCTCTTCCTCGCCCGCTTGGGCAACCTCGGCGATGAGTTTGCTGATAATCGCCTCACCAAAGGATTCGAAATTTTTCGCCACCATGACGAAGGCGCCCGGACCGCCGATAACATTGGTGCGATAATAATGATCGAGCCCTCCGGGCGGATTGGTGTGCTCCGGATTCCACGGCAGCGGCGTTTCGCTCAAGATCGCGAGGCCATTAATCGTGATGCCCTTGGCCACGGCTTGATCGCGCAGTTCGGTCACATCGCGGCCGGAATTGTTGGTGCCGTCACCGGAAATATCGATGGTGTGGCGGCGCGCGCTAAATGGCGCGCGCGCGAGCTGCGCCATGGAAAATTCGATAGCACCGCTGATCGAAGTGCGATCGGCGAACGAGCGCGGCATTTCCAGCAGGCGATCGCCGAAATCTTTCGCCGACGCCGCATCGCCGACCGTCATCCAGTCAACGACGATGCGCTGCGCGCCGATCCCGGACCACTCGATAAAGGTCAATCCGATCCGGCCATTGCGGCCGGAGCGAATGGTTTCGAGGACCCGCGCGTCGGCGATCGCAGCGGCATAGCCGTCGCGCTGCAGCTGAAATTTTGCCGCATCGATGCTACGCGACACATCGGCCGCCAGCACCAGCAACAGATCGACATCGGCGGCGCGCGCGGCCGGCGCAAACAAGACGACGCCGGCTAGAAACAAAGTCTGGACGACTCGGCGGAGGAGGTCTCGGCGGAGGATGGTTTGGCGGGGGTGGATCGCCGCATTCATCGTGGCAGCATTATCGGCAATCTCGGCAAAAACTCGACCGCAACAGCCGACGCTGCGCTACGCGGATCAGTCGGCGACCGTGCGATTCGGCGGAAATGCGATCTCGACCAGAGTCCCGGCCTCCGGCGCGCTTTTGATGCGAAACTGTGCGTGATTGGCCTCGGCGAGCGCCTTGGTCAATGGTAGCCCAAACTCGGTTCCGCCCGATCCGGAATTCGCCCAGGCCCAGACATCGGCAAACGGCTCCAGCGCGGCCACGATCTGTTTTTCGCTCATCCCGGCGCCGGTGTCGCGAACGCGCAGGATCGCCTCGTGCGTATCGGAAAACACGGTCGAGACGATGATCTGACCGCCTGGACCGGTAAACTTAATCGAGTTCGATAGCAGGTTGAGCACAATCTGCCGGAGCGCCCGTTCGTCGGCTTTGACGAGCGGCAATCCGGACGTCAGCGCGGTGCGAATGATGATGCGCGCGCGGTTGGCTTGCGCTTGCATCACGCCGACGCATTGCTGGACAAGTTCATTCAGAATCACATTGCCAAAGGTCAGATCGATATGTCCGCTCGCGAGTTTCGAGAGGTCGAACAGGTCGTCGACCATCGACGCCAGGTGTGCGGCGGCGGCGTGGAGATCCTTGATGTATTCGCGATAGCGCTCGTTGCCGATCGGCCCGAAGCGTTCGCTCTGGATCGCTTCGGCAAAGCCGGTGATGGCGTTGAGCGGATTGCGGATGTCGTGACTTATTCTGGCGATGAATTCGGCCTGGGCCGCCGCACGGCGCTGCGCCTCACGCTCGGTGTCGGCGGATTGTTCACCGGTTGGGTTCGCCGTGTCCGCTGTGGTCGCGGCAGCGGATTGGCTTTTGTTCAGAATGAGCGCCATCGCTGGCCCCGCATTCCAGGGCACGGTAACCATCCGTCCTTCCAACGGCAGTCGCTCGCCGGATTGGGTGATTATTGCCGCCGCCGCGCCGGAACCATCGGCGAATGCACTGCTGACGCTAGATTCGGCGAAGAGCGTGTTCAGTCCTCCGGCCGCCTCGATTGCCGCCACATCGCTATAACCGCCCAAATCCAGGAAATGGCGATTGGCGTACAGCACTCCGTCGTGACGGTAGACCAGAATGCCGAGCGGAATGCGGTCGAGAAAAGCCGGCGCGAGCAATTGCACCGCCACCGGCCCGGCTGTATCAAGCGCTTGTTCGCCGGTCGCGTCGTGTACTGGTTCGCTCGCGGCTTGGCTCGATTGTTCTTGGCTCTCGCCGCGGCTTTCTTCGTT
>JBPYFG010000157.1:0-10806 GCA_051986365.1 Xanthobacteraceae bacterium | reverse complement strand
GGGGCTTTGATCGAACCCCAAGGCGTGGTTCGGATCGGGGAGACGAAATTCTTTTCCCGGCCGTCGCGGAATTTTATTTTCCAGGAAATGGTCGCCTTGTCCTCTTCACGGCGCACGCGGACGCTGTGGCCGAGCGGGGCGAAATCGGCATAGCCGCGGCAGTCAATCGCAAATTGCGGGCAGGCTTTGACGCAGGAATAGCACTCCCAGCACATGTTCGGTTCGATATTGAGCGCCCGCCGATAGATGGTGTCGATGTGCATAATGTCGGACGGGCAGATATCGACACAGTGCCCGCAGCCGTCGCAGCGCGTCATATAAACGAAGGTCGGCATGGTGTGTCCTTAATTTCCTGTGTCGAAGCCGCCCGCGCCCCGGTTAGTAATGCCGCGCATGCTTTAAACCGCCGCCGAATTTTCTCGGTGCGTCCGCAGGCGGCGGCAAATTGCTCATCGTGCCATTGGCTTCGGCCACTCTTTTTTCCAGGGCGGCGGCGGGCTTGAAGAACATGTGCGAGAACTTGGACCACGGGATCGATCCAAATAACACCGTGGTGGCGAGGAGATAGAGGCCAAGGAATATGTAACTCCATGCGATATTGCCGCTTGCCTGCACTGTCGCCCACACCAAGGCGAAGGTGACGCTCAAGACCAGCGAGACGATGAACAAATCAGCGCGAACAAGGCGGAATGGCGAGTGACCTTCTGCGGCAACATCGACCCTGATGAAAAACCAGAACCAATAACCGCCTGCGCAAACCATCAGGCTGCCGATATACCAGAGGGCGGCGATGCCGCCGGGCGTGGGCGCGGCAGGCGTCGGATAGGCGAACACCATGATGATTGTCGTCACGACATAGATCACAAAGCCGTACATCGCCAGCAGATGAGCTATCCGGCGCCGCATATTGCAGAACTCGCCGGAGGCCATCACGTCGATGACCGCGGTTTGAATCGCCAGCGACGCCATTTGTCCGCCGCCGATTTGTTGTTTCGCCCTGTTGTTGAAATCGCGCCAGTTATTGAAGAAGTACGTGGCGCTCTGCTTGTGAATAATGTCGAATAAGGTGCCGGCCACAACCAGGAGCGCCATCACGATGACATATGTCTGCATGATCGCCGGCGATACGGACGCCGAAAGCGCGGCAAAGGGATTGCTGAGCATAACAGACTGTCCCGGCTCAATTTGATAGAACGTCAGCTGCGGTATCGCCGATCTATTGGACTATTTTTCTCTAGTAAAGCGCCCGGCCGGATTGAAGGCAATGATTTACATTCAAAATTTTCCGCAGAAGCGACCGCTCATTTGGCAGTGCAGTAACGGAATCTCCCCCGCGACGCGGTCTTGGGCCGACGCGGCCTCAAAGTCCGGCATCGGCTATTCGCCGATCATGTCGCGCCGCCGTCCTTCGAGGGCCGCTGCATAACGGCGCAAGACGTAGGCCTCGGTGAGCAGCCCAGCGACGCGCCGATCGAGGAAGGAATCGACCACGACCAGGGCTTCGGCTTCGGCGCGGTCGAAGGCAAGGACCGCTTCCTTCACCGCCATTTCTGGGAGCAGCATTTCATCCGGAAAATGCAGGAGGTCCTTGACGGCGCGCTCCGGCGCCACGTCCGCGCCGTGCGCCTCCGCCACCAGGACGAGACCGACGTAACGGTCAAGATCGTCGACTGCGACCACATAGACCGTGGAGCCGAGCGGATACGCTTCGCGGAATTGACCGATCGCCGTGGCCGCCTTGGTCGTTTCAACGTCCGCGCGCATCATCTTTTCGACGGTCAGGTCGCGCATCCAGCCGATATCGGCGGCGCTGCGGATCGTCTCGCCGCGCAGATGGAAGCGCCAGGTTGCGAATGAATAGCCGAACACCTCGCGCGTGACCTGCGCGGCAATAATCACCGCAATCAGCACCGCCGTGGTCAGCCATAGATCGCCGGTCGTCTCCAGCGCGATGAAGGTCATGGTCAACGGCCCGCCGATCACAGACGCTGACAAAGCGCTCATTCCGATCACCGCCGAGGCGTTAGTGTCGAAATCGAGCGTCGGCCAGGTCATGGTGATCGCTTCGGCGAGGAGGTGCCCGCCGAGCGAACCGATCAGCAGCGAGGAAAAGAACAAACCACCGCGAAAGCCGGAGCCGAGCGAGGCAATCGAGGCTGCGACTTTCAGCGCGAACACAATCGCCACAGTTCGCACCGATAGATCAAGCGTGCCGATTACGCGTAGTGCGCCATGGCCGGAGGACATCACCTGTGGGGATACAATGGCCATGAGCCCGACCACGAGCCCGCCGGCCATGGTCCGCAGCAGTGGCCGTATCCGCATGCTGGCGAACAAGGATTCGCACAACGCGACGCCGCGCATCAGGATGATTCCGAGGACGGCCGAGAGCAGTCCAAGCGCTGCAGCTAGGATCAGATCGTGGGTGAGGAGGACGGTTTTGTCGGGCGCGACAATGCCGAGATCGGCCGGCTCGACCGAGTGCGCCACCAGATATCCGATCAGTGCCGAGATGCCGACCGGTGCTAGGCTCGCCGGGGCGTAGCTGCCGATGATCAGCTCAAAACCATAAAATGCGCCCGCCAGCGGCGCGCCGAAGGCGCCGGCAATTCCCGCGGCGGCGCCGCAGCCGACCAGGATGCGCAAATCGCTGCGGCGCAGCCGAAACGCGATGCCGATGCGCGAGGCGATACCGCTGGCAAATTGCGTATAGCCTGCTTCGAGACCGACTGAAGCTCCAACTCCGCTCGACCACACCGTCTGCGCCGCGACGATGATACTGCCCAACAGCGACATGCGGCCGCCGTGCAGCGCGTTGGCTTCGATCGGATCGATTTCCCGGTCTGGACGCCAGCGCCGCAGAATTTCGCTGCCGATGCCGAACAACAGGCCGCCGAGCAAGGGCACCGAAATTGCCAGGACTGGATCGAGCGTGAATCGCGCCGAGAGGCGTTCGCCGGGCGTCAAATGAAACAGCATCTCGTGCAGAAGATCGACGCAGGTGCCCATCGCCGCGACGACCAAACCGCCCAGCACGCCGACCACAATCGCCAGCAGGATGAGGCTGGATTCTCGGGCTCGTACGAGCGCCCGCAGGCGCCGCGGAATCTCCAAGGGATTCCCGACCCTGGCAACTAACGCAATCACCGCACACCATGCGGCTGATGAGACTTTCCAAAGCGGGTTTCGGTCCGCGTCATTGCCGTCTCAGGACGTTCTGCTTGCACTGACAACACCGCCGAGCTCCGCTGGTTTTGCGTATTGCGGCAGTGCCGAGACGGTCGTCGTACTCCACATCCGCAACGATCGCAACGAATCCAGCGCCGCGGCACGCAGCGATGGCGGCTGTCCACAAGCGGTTAACGAATGCGGCAAAAGGCTATTCTTCGCGCTCCTACAATATCGAAAGCGGGCAGGGCAGGCCGGTCGACGCCCCCTTATCCGAGCAAGCGCCACCCGACATTGGCGAGAATAAAGAGGCCGACGATAACCAGGGCGCTCGAGACGATGCCGCGCAACGTGGCCCGCGGCACGGCGTGGGCGAGCTTGGCGCCGAACCAGGAGCCGCCGCTCAGGCTTGCCGCGAGGACCATGCCCAAGGCCAAATCGAGCTTGCCGTAAACTATATTTCCGGCGGTCGCAGCAATCGCCACTGGAAGCTGAAAGATCTGGCTCAATCCGACGCTGGTGAGGACGCCAAGACGCATAGAAAGAAGAATCGGCACCAGCAGCAGCGGTCCGCCCGTCCCCGTCAACGACGACAGAAATCCTGTGGCTGCTCCGACAAAGATGAGTATGCCGTGGGATAACGTGGCACGATCGGCTTCAGCGTAAAGCCGCGGCCGGAGCGAATTTACTCCCGACAAAAGGGTCAGAAGACCGAGGCAGCCAGCCAGCAAACGGCCATCGAAAATGCTGACCGCCCAGGCGCCGGCGAATGCCGCCGGCGTTCCGCCGATGCAGAGCGAGCCTGCCAGTCGCCAATCGATCGATTTATTGCGGGCGAATACGATCGTCGCAACCAGCCCCGACAAAATATAAGCGAACATCGCCGCGGGGATTGCGATTTGAATGGCGATGCCGGCAAGAAAGACAAGCGCCGGCACCAGAATAACCCCGCCAATGCCGATGCATCCGATCATCAGGCCGGACAAGGCCCCGAGTAGCGCGATCCACACCGCTTCCGATAACGGCACGAATATTACCCGCTCTGGCGCCGCTGCATTATCGTTTTCCCTTTTTACTGCTCTGCGCTAGTTTTCGTTGTGCTCCGGATCGACCCTAGAATGACGATCAACCCAAAGCGGCTACTAATTCGAGGTAAAGCGACGTTGCTCTACAAGCTCACCATAATCGCTATGAATACTACGATCGCATTGGCGCACCCATGACCGCAAAAATCATCGATGGCAATGCGGTCGCCCGCACCATACGGGATGACTGTCGCCATCGCGTGCAGCGCATCGTCGCCCATTCAGGCGCGCCGCCCGGATTGGCTGTGATCCTCGTCGGTTCCGATCCGGCTTCAAGAATCTATGTCAAGAACAAAATCCGCGCCTGCGCCGATGTCGGCATTCGCTCGTTCCGTTTCGATTATCCGATCGACGTCAATCAGGATGAGGTCGTGGCCAAGATTGCCGAGCTTAACGACGATCCGGCCGTGCACGGCATTCTGGTTCAGCTGCCGCTGCCGGCATCCTTCGACATGGCGCGCATCCTGCACACCATATCGGCGGACAAGGACGTCGATGGATTCCATCTCTACAATGTCGGCGGGCTTGTGGTCGGCGGCACGGTGTTTCCGCCGTGCACGCCCTACGGCGTTCTGAAACTCCTCGAGCACGAGAATATTTCGCTCGAGGGCAAGAATGTGGTCGTGGTCGGCGCCAGCAACATCGTCGGCAAGCCGATGGCGCTGATGCTGATGCAGCACGAGGCGACGGTATGCATCTGCCACGCCAAGACTCGCGATCTGGCGCAGTTCACGCTGCTTGCCGACGTCTTGGTCGTCGCCGCCGGCTATCCGAATCTAATTCTGCCGCAGATGGTGCGAACCGGCGCGGTGGTGATCGACGTCGGCATCAATCGGCTGCCGGATGGCAAGCTGGTCGGCGATGTCGATTTTGCCGGCGTTGCGGCAAAGGCCTCCTATATCACGCCGGTGCCGGGCGGCGTCGGACCGATGACGGTCTCCATGCTCTTGATCAACACGATCACTTCCTGCGAACGATGGTTACAGCACTTGTCTATTGCGGGTGCGAGAGAAGGACTGGCGCAGGCCGCAAGCCGCTGATGGATATTGGTCCACCGCGACCGCCAAGGCAAACTTAAGGAAAACGCGTGGCCGCTTACGTCCTTGCCATCGACCAGGGAACGACATCGACGCGCGCTATTCTGTTTCGCGCCAACACGTCGATCGCGGTAGTCGCGCAGCAAGAATTTCCACAGCATTTTCCCGCCGACGGTGAGGTCGAGCATGAGCCTGAAGACCTGTGGTCGTCCACGCTTTCGACCTGTCGCGCGGTGCTGTACCAGGCTGGCGCCGCTGCACGTGACGTTGCTGCGATCGGCATAGCCAATCAACGCGAGACGACACTGTTGTGGGACCGCGCCAGCGGCCACCCGGTGCATCGCGCCATCGTCTGGCAGGACCGGCGCACCTTGGATCTCTGTGCACTGCTCAAAGCCAAAGGCCACGAAGTCCTGTTCAGCGCTAAAACCGGCCTTCTCCTCGATCCATATTTCTCCGGAACCAAGCTCGCTTGGCTGCTCGACAATGTCCCCGATGCGCGCGAGCGCGCTGCGCGCGGAGAACTCGCCTTCGGCACGGTCGATACCTATTTGCTGTGGCGGTTGACGGGCGGCCGCATTCACGCAACCGACGCCACCAATGCTTCGCGTACGCTGCTCTACGACATTCATACCGGGCGCTGGGACGATGCGCTGCTCGCAGCGCTCGGCATCCCGCGATCGGTGTTGCCCGAGGTGTTGGATTCGTCGGCGAATTTCGGTGCCACCGACCCGGAACTGTTCGGCAGCGCCATTCCGATTTGCGGCATTGCCGGAGATCAGCAGGCTGCTCTGATCGGGCAGGCCTGTTTCGCCCCGGGGATGGTAAAGTCCACCTACGGCACCGGCTGTTTCATCGTCCTCAATACCGGCAGCACCGCGGTCGCGTCCAAGAATCGGCTGCTCACTACGGTGGCCTATCAACTCGGCGGGGTGCGGCGCTATGCGCTTGAGGGCTCGGTCTTTATCGCCGGCGCGGCGGTGCAATGGCTGCGCGACGGCTTGAAGATTATAACGACCGCTGAACAGAGCGGCGCACTCGCGCAAGCGGCGGATTCCTCGCAGGAGGTTGTGTTGGTTCCGGCTTTCGTCGGATTGGGGGCGCCGCATTGGCGGCCGGACGTTCGTGGCGCCTTGTTCGGCCTGACCCGCGCGACCGGACCGGGCGAACTGGCGCGAGCCGCCCTCGAAAGCGTGTGTTTCCAGACTGCCGATCTGCTCGCCGCGATGAAGGACGATTGGCGCGCGAGCTCGAGCATGATGAACACGCTGCGCGTCGACGGCGGCATGGCGGTTTCGGATTGGACCATGCAGCGGCTCGCCGACATTCTCGGCAATACCGTCGACCGTCCGCAAATCAAAGAAACGACTGCGCTCGGCGCAGCCTATCTCGCCGGCTTGCACACCGGCTTCTTTCCCGAACCGGATCGGTTTTTGAATCATTGGCGCTTGGAGCGCCGCTTCGAACCGCGCATGGACGCGAAAGAGCGAGCGCGCAAATTGGCCGATTGGTCCGCGGCGGTGCGCCGGCTGCTCAGTTAAGCCTCGCAACGGGAATAAAAGCGCGCCGCCGGGATTTATAGAGGACAGCCACGCGAAACTGGGAAGCGCCATGAAGCTCCTATTCGCCATATTGGCAATTTGCGTCGGGATTGCCGTCGCAACGCGCGCCGAAGCGCAAAATTATCCCTGGTGCTCTTATTACACGGCCAGCGGCGGCGGAGGCACCAATTGCGGCTTCACGACATTCCAGCAGTGCCTCGACAATGTGCGCGGGATCGGCGGCTTTTGTGATCGCAACGCGCAATATCGCCCGCCGCCCGGCCCGCATCCATTGCCTAAACTGCAAGGCCACTATCCGTCGTAAACCTTCGCCAAATCGTGCGTGGACGAACAAATGGAACGAAAGAAAGCGTCCGATTTCCCGCAAGCACTTTTGAATCTGTTTGATCAATATGTGCATGGCGCAATCAACCGTCGTGCTTTTCTCGACGGCGCGCAGAATTTTGCGGTTGGCGGAGTGACAGCATCCGCGTTGTTCGAGATGCTCAAGCCGAATTACGCTTGGGCGGTACAAGTGCCGGAACAGGACAGCCGCATTGTTACCGAGTTGGCAACCGTTGCGTCGCCGCGGGGCAATGGCAGCATCAGCGGGTATCTGGTTCGGCCAAGCAGCGCGACCACCAAGCTGCCTGTCGTCCTCGTCATCCACGAGAATCGCGGTCTCAACCCCTACATCAAGGATGTCGCGCGCCGGCTGGCGGTCGCCGGCTTCATTGCTTTTGCGCCCGATGGGCTGACGTCGGTTGGCGGCTATCCGAATGACGACGAAAAAGGCGTACAACTTTTCCAAGGACTCGACCGCGTAAAGCTGACCGAAGATTTCCTAGCCGCAGCGACATGGCTCAAATCGCGTACCGAAAGCACCGGCAAGCTCGGCGCGGTCGGGTTTTGCTTTGGCGGCGGTGTGGTGAACCAGCTGGCGGTGCGTATGGGCACGGAGCTGGCGGCGGCTGTCCCGTTTTATGGGGTCCAGCCCAGCGCCGAGGATGCCGCCAAAATCAAGGCTCCTTTGCTGGCTCATTATGGCGAGCTTGACTCGCGCATCACCTCCGGATGGCCCGCCTTTGATGCCGCTCTAACGGCCGCGCATGTGCAACACCAAGGCTACGTCTATGCCGGCGCCAATCACGGTTTCCACAACGATACGACGCCCCGGTACGATGAAGCGGCCGCAAAACTGGCGTGGCAGCGTACGCTCGATTGGCTGAACAAATATTTGAAATCGCCCAACCCAACCTGATCGTCGCTGCTGCCTCGCAAATAAAGCACGAGTGGCAAGCGACGGAATTCGGGGCCTTGGCACGAGCCCAAGCTTTACGGCTTCCAGTTCTTCTCCCACGCCGCCGGCGTTTCGGCGTCAATGAGGATGAAGGCAATGCGGCATGGCTTGGTGCTGTTATTGACCCAGGCGTGATTGGTCGCTTGCTGCACCAGAACATCGCCTGCCTTGACATGGATCTCGCTGTCGTCGAGTAGCATGTCGATCTCGCCGTCGAGCACGATCGCGTAGTCGATGGTTCTGGTCCGGTGGGTATTGGCGTGTCGGGCGTAGCCTTGGGTCGCCGGATCGATTCCCATCGCACGCAAAATTTCAATGTGATCGACCGGCGCGGCATGCGGGCTCGCGGGAGCGAAATCGACGACGCGGAAAACGGTGCCGTTCCTCGGCGGCGGCACACCGACCGGCGTCTGCGCGCGGTCCGCCGCGCTGGCGGTATCCACCGGAAATTCGCTTGTCACCCAAAACAGAGTAACGCCATTGGCGCCGCGTTGCTTCGCCACCGCCACATCGTCGAACAGCAAAACCGCCTTGCCTCGGGCATCGTGGCCAGTCACGATCCGCCGTGTCGATCTCATTTCCATCGCCGTGTCCTCCCCCTTGAATCCACTTGCCGTCGCAGCGCGCATTAGACAAAGTTGCTTGTGTCTTTGCCAACCACGAATGCGCATGACGGGCAATCACTCGGGACAATGCGGCGCGCCGGGAGGCCTTGAGTGAAGGTTGGCTCGCCGCCATCGCCGACTGTGCTGCAGTCGCCGGATAGTCCCGGACCGGCCTACGACCGAGCGCCGGAATATTCTGAGATCGCGCGCGACATTGATGTCATGGTGCCGATGCGCGATGGTGTGGAAATCTGCGTCGATATTTATCGGCCAAGGGCGGCGGGGAAATTTCCTGCGCTGTTGGCCTTCGCCATCTACAACAAGGATCTGCAAAGTCCGGATCTCGCCGAAACGCTGCCGCCGCAGCCTGCCTGGTCGCCGTTGTGGACCGGCCCAATGGAAGCCGGCGACACCAGGTTTTTTGTCTCGCGCGGCTATGTGCATGTCATCGGCTCGCCGCGTGGCGTCGGCAAGTCGCAAAGTGGCGGCTCGCGCCAATGGGATTGTTACGATTTGATCGAGTGGATCGCGGCACAGGACTGGTGCGACGGCAAGGTCGGCATGGTCGGCATTTCCGGCTTTGGCGCCGAGCAGCTCGCGGTCGCCAAGCAGGCCCCGCCGCATCTCAAAGCGATTTTCCCATTCGATTCACGGGGCGCCTATGGCGAACTTGGCGGTTTTCGTGACGAATATCCCGGCGGCGTCATTCATCTTTTCCGCTATCTGGTCGGGCATTTCTCGGCCATGCACCAAAACAAGGGTTCGCCGGGCCCGCTGCCGGGCGAGCGCGAGCGGCTATGGCGCGAGGCGATGAACAATCCCGACTACAAGATGTATCCGCATGTGTTCAATTTGATTGCGCAAAAAGGCCAGCACATGCCGCCATTCTTCAATGTGCTGATCGATCCGTTCGACAGCGAGGCGGCGGTGGAAAAAAGCGAGGCCGAATTCGATAAAATAAAAGTGCCGACTTATACAGGATCTGGCTGGTACGGTTACACCTACAAGACGCATCTGAACGGCTGCCAGCATTGGTATCGCAATATCAAGGCGCCAAAGAAGCTTTTGCTCGCCGGACCTGCGCATCTGGAGCGGCCGTATCATATGTTCCACGGCGAAGTCTTACGCTGGCATGACCATTGGCTCAAAGGACTCGATACCGGCGTTATTGAGGAGCCGCCGGTGCGGTTCTGGGTAATGGGAGCCAATGAATGGCGCAGCGCCGACGATTGGCCGCTGCCGCAAACGCAATGGACCAAGTTCTACCTGAAAAGTTGGGAGCGGCTGTCGACAGACCTGCCGGGGCCGTCAAGCGTGAGCGAGGTGCAGCCGCCGGATGCCTTTGCGCAAATGCCGCCCTCGCAGACCAACACGATCCAGCGGCTTCGCTACATGACCGAACCGCTGCCGCGCGCCGTTCTGATCGCCGGACCGATCGCGGTGACGCTCTATGCAGCGATCGATCAGGACGACACCAATTGGATCGTGATCCTCAAAGACATTGGTCCGGACGTTTCGGTGCAAAGCGTTCGCGAGGGCGAGCGCGAAGTGCCGAAAAATCTGCCCGAGCGCGAACTCACCCGCGGCTGGCTGAAGGCTTCGCATCGCGCGCTCGATCCGAAGCGCTCGAAGCCGTGGTGGCCATGGCACCCGTTGAGCCGCCAAGCATCTAAACCGGTCACGCCCGGCGCGATCGAGGAGTATCAGATCGAGGTGGTGGCGACGGCGAACTTGTTCCGCGAGGGTCACCACATCTGTCTCGACATAACCAGTCTTGATCTGCCGACCGGGGTGGCCGGCGCTACCAACGCCGAATACGTTCCGTATCACATTTGCTCGAGCAAGACCGTATTGCATAAAATTTACCACGATCGCGCGCACCCGTCGCATCTGTTGCTGCCCACAATTCCGCAATAGTTTTGGCCGAATACTTGAATATGCCTGCAATGGATCGACTGCCGGCCATTCCAGTGATCGATCTGCGCGATGGCGGTCCGGTCCGCCATGCCGAGCGCAATCCGGCGCCGGCGCGCGCGCTCCGCGACGCTTGTCTTGCTTTCTTTCCCCGCG
>JBPYFG010000156.1:0-5915 GCA_051986365.1 Xanthobacteraceae bacterium | reverse complement strand
CGCCGGCAGTAACCAAAAAAGCCCTTCCGTCGTTGCTTTAAGCCGCGTCGCCCGTGGAGAGCGGGCATCGCCGGTTCGCCTCCGGCTGCCGGTCGCGGGAGCAAGGAAGTAGTGTTCTCTTCCTTAGGCGGCTGTCCGGCCTCTTGTCCGGATGCCCACCGACCGACACACGGCCACAGGCACGTGCGAAATTGGGCAAACCCGCAATAAGCGATTTAGTTCGCTCGTGCAACCTTTTTTGTTTTAAGGAAGCGTAAAAAGACGGTGCACGAGTCGGCAGGCGGCGAGGTCACTCCGCCGTGAACGGCTCGACGCGGTGCGCTGCGCGCACGAACTGCACCATCACCGCGACGCCGCACAGCATGAACAGCCCGTCGAGCACGCGCGCGCCAAGCGTGCCGAGTGCGAACAGGTTGGCGATCGCCCAGCTGCCAGCGAACGCCGCGCCGAACACCTCCGCGCTGATCAAGATCGCGGCGCTGACCACGGTGAGCACGTTCTGCCAGACGATGCGGCGGCGGCGCTGGGGGGATTGCTCGTTCATGGCAGCAGCAGTTAGCCCGACCGGAGAGTCACTTCAAGGCTTTGGGGTCATGCCGCATCGCGCGCGGCTTTGCCCAATAGGCCCGCCTCGACGAGGGCTGAGCGAATGCGGTCGATCTCGGCGCGGCCGAGCTTGACCAGGGGCGGGCGCACCACCGACCGCGGCAGCCGCCCGAGCAGCACCAGAGCCTCCTTCATGCGGTTGTGCATGTCGGCCCAAGGCTCGGCATAGAAGACCCGAGCGAGCGGATAGATGCGATCGTTCAGGCGCCGCGCCTCCGCCAGTTCGTTGTGCTGCACGGCCCGGAACAGAGCGGACTGCAGGTCGGCGATCACGCTGCCACTGCCCGACAGGAGCCCGTTGCAGCCCAGCACCAGCGAACTCAAGAGCCAGGCGCTGTGGGTGGTCAGCACGTTCACTGGGCGCTTCAAGCCCTGCAGCGTGCGGACATGCATCTCGTGCTGCTGGACGTTGCCGGCCCAGTCCTTGATCGCCCGGATAGTCGGCACCGCTTCGATCATCTGCAGGAGCGTGTCGCGCGGATAGCCCTGGCCGGTCGCCAGCGGATATTGGAAGACGATCAGCGGCAGGCTGGTGGCGTCGGCAATGCGCTTGAAGTGCTCGACCGCCATGGCGGGGCTCTGGCCGAGCGTGAACGGTGCCGGCGGGAAAACGAGAAGCGCCGATGCTCCGCACTCCTCGGCCATGCGCGCGATGCGGGCAGCCTCGATGCTGCCGTCGGCCCAGACGCCGTTGACGAGCGGCAGGCGCCTACCGATTTCGTCCTGCGCGATTTCGAGCACGCGGCGCTGCTCGTCGAAGCTGCACGAGGCGACCTCGGTCGAATGGGCGTTAACCGTAATGGCCGAAAGCCCTTCGGCGGCGGCAACGTCGGCGAGGTGCTTGCGGAAGCTCTTTTCGTCGATCGTCAGGTCATCGGCGAATGGCAGGAGGACGGCGGGGATCACGCCGTGCGGGGTGTAATGGGCATGGCGGGGCATTGAGATCTCCTCGTGAACGACCTGTCACAAACGACCTGGTCACAAACGATCTGGTGTGGCGGATTTGAAGTTCCTAGATCGGAGCACAACCCTGTTTACTGTCCCTATATCATGCCTGCCGCCGCATTTGCTAAGACCCCGCCAATGCCCAAGATCGAAGCCCCTGCCCTCCTCGACAACAATCCCGACATCCCGGCGATCGCGCCGGCCGACAATCCGCTGCTAGAGGACTGGACCGGCGGGGCGCCACCGTTTTCGCGCATTCGGGCCGAGCACTTCCTGCCGGCTTACGCGCAGGCGCTCGCCGAGCATGCCGCGGAGATCGCCGCCATTGCCGCTCACCTTGAGCCGCCGACATTTGCGAACACGATTGCCGCACTGGAGCTGAGCGGCCGCACGCTCGAACGCATCGACAATGTGTTTCAGCTCCTTGCCGGCGCCCATACCGACGATGCCTTGATGGAGATTGAGCGGGTGATGGCGCCGCAGATCGCGCGGCATCGGAACCAGATTCACACCAATGCCGCCCTCTTCCGGCGCATCGACGCCGTGATGCGTTCGGCCGACAGTCTGGGTCTCGACGCCGAACAGGCGCAGGTGGCCGAGCGCTACCACACCAAGTTTCGCCGCTCCGGCGCGGCGCTCGACGATACGGCCAAGCGACGGCTTGCGGAAATCATGGAACGGCTGGCGGCGCTCGGTACGGCGTTCAGTCAGAACGTCCTAGCCGACGAGCAGGCGTTCGTGCTGCGGCTCGAAGGCGAAGCCGAGCTTGCCGGCCTGCCTGATTTCATCCGCGAGTCCTTGCAGTCGGAGGCGACCGAGCGCGGCATCGACGGCTATGCGGTCACATTGTCGCGCTCCACAGTTGAGCCGTTCTTGCAATTTTCCGATCGCCGCGACCTGCGCGAAAAGGTGTTTCGCGGCTTCGTCATGCGCGGCGACAACAGCGGCTCGACCGACAATAAAGCGATCATCGCCGAGATGGTTCGGCTGCGCGCCGAGCGCGCGCGGCTCCTCGGCTATGCGGATTTCGCCCATTACCGGCTCGACGACGCGATGGCGAAAACACCGGCGGCGGTGCGCAATCTGCTCGGCACAGTCTGGCGGCCGGCGCGGTTGAGCGCGCTGACAGACCGCGACGCGATGCAAGCGCTGATCCAGGAAGACGGCGGCAATTTCAAGCTCGAGCCGTGGGATTGGCGCTACTACGCCGAAAAGCTGCGCCGGCGCGTCTGCGATTTCGACGAAACCGCCATCAAGCCGTATCTCAGCCTCGATCGCATGATCGAAGCGGCGTTCTACACGGCCGGTCGCCTGTTCGGTTTGAACTTCACCCCGCGCTCGGACGTGGTGGTTTGGCATCCCGACGTGCGGGCGTGGCAGGTGTCCGGCTCTGACGGCAAAGAGATCGGTCTGTTCTTCGGCGACTACTTCGCGCGGGCTTCAAAACGCAGCGGCGCCTGGATGACTTCGATCCGCGAGCAGCAGAAGCTTAGCGGCGATGTCACTCCCTTGGTCGTCAATGTCTGTAATTTCGCCAAGGCGCCCGGCGGCGAGGCGACCCTGTTGAGCTTCGAGGACGCGCGCACCCTGTTTCACGAATTCGGCCATGCGCTGCACGGGCTTCTCTCCTCAGTCACTTACCCGATGATCGCTGGCACCAATGTCGCCACCGATTTCGTCGAACTGCCTTCGCAGCTGTTCGAACATTGGCTGCAGCAGCCGCAACTGTTGCGGCGCTTCGCGCTGCACTGCCAGACCGGCGCGCCGATGCCGGAGCAGCTGCTGGCCCGTCTCGTCGCCGCACGCAATTTCAACAAAGGTTTCGCCACGCTCGAATACATTGCTTGCGCCGAGACCGATCTCGATTTGCACGCGCTGGCGCCGGCCAACCCCGGCGATGCACCGTTCGACGCGCGCGCGTCCGAAGCGGCAAGCCTCGAGCGCATCGGCATGCCGAACGAAATCGTGATGCGGCATCGCTTGCCGCACTTTGCCCATCTCTTCTCCGGCGGCGGTTATGCCGCCGGCTATTACAGCTATATGTGGTCCGAAGTGCTGGACGCCGACGCCTTTGCCGCCTTCGAGGAGGTCGGCGACATTTTCGATCCGGCCACCGCGAAACGGCTGCGCGATTGCGTCTATGCCGCCGGCGGCCGGCAAGACCCGGCCGAGGCCTACAAGGCCTTCCGCGGCCGACTGCCGACCGCGGCCGCGCTTCTTCGCAAGCGCGGCCTTGCCGCGGCCACCGCTGCAGTGAATTAAAATCATGGCCAATCCAGTGAGCTTGCACAGCGCCGGGCACCGACGAGGTGTCGTCTGCGCGCCGCATTTTGCGACGACCGAAGCAGGCCGCTCCATCCTTGCCGAAGGCGGCAATGCGATCGAAGCCATGCTTGCCATGGCGGCATCGATCGCCGCCGTCTACCCGCATATGAACCATCTCGGCGGCGATGGCTTCTGGATCATTCGCGAGCCGTCGGGGCGCGCACGCGCCATCATGGCGGCGGGTCCGACGGCGCTAAAGGCCAAGCCCGAGCTTTACCGCGATTACGAAACCGTGCCGACCCGCGGCCCGCTCGCGGCGCTTACCGTGCCCGGCGCGGTCGGCGGCTGGATCCTCGCCCACGAAGCGGCGCGAACGCATGGCGGAAAATTGCCGCTCAAGGTTCTGCTCACGCCCGCGATCACGGAGGCGCGTAGCGGCTACGCGGTCACGCGCAGTCAGAAACGATTGACCGAGGAACAGTTCACGGGGCTCAAAGACGCGCCCGGTTTCGCCGCGCAATTTCTGGTGGACGGGCAGATTCCGGAAGTCGGCGCCACGCTGAAGCAGGAGGCATTCGCCGCCACCCTCGAACATCTGACCCATACCGGCTTTGAGGATTTCTATCGCGGCGATGTCGCGCGCGAGACCGCCGCCGATCTCGAACGCATTGGCAGCCCGGTATCGCGAACCGACCTCGAGCGCTACCAGGCGACGCTGGCCGAACCGCTGCACCTCAGCTTGGCATCGGGAACGCTGTTCAATACCGACGCGCCGACCCAGGGCGCGGCCTCGCTGATGATCCTTGCTTTGTTCGCGCGCCTTGGCGTGCGCGAGGCGGAAGGCTTCGACCACGTTCACGGCCTCGTCGAGGCGACCAAGCGCGCATTGCGGATGCGCGACCGGCTGATCACCGACCCGCATTATCTTTCCTATTCCCTGGAGCGTGTACTCGAAGAGCGCTACCTCTCCGGCGAAACGATGAAGATCGATCGCCGCAAGGCGGCGGCGTGGCCGCTCGCGCCGAATGCCGGCGACACGATCTGGATGGGCGCGGCAGATACGTCCGGTCTGGTCGTTTCCTATATCCAGTCGCTCTATTGGGAATTTGGCTCCGGCTGCGTGCTGCCGCGCACCGGACTATTGATGCAGAACCGCGGCTCGAGCTTTTCGCTCCAGCCCGGCGCGCTTAATTACCTCAGCCCCGGCCGGCTGCCGTTCCACACGCTCAATCCGGCGCTCGCCGTACTGCACGACGGGCGCATCGTCGCCTATGGCTGCATGGGCGGCGACGGTCAGCCGCAGACACAAAGCGCAGTCTTCACCCGCTACGTGGATTTCCGCGAACCTTTGCCGGAAGCGCTCGACCGGCCGCGCTGGGTGCTCGGCCGCACCTGGGGCGCGGCGCGCACCACACTGCGTCTTGAGCCGCGCTTCGACGAAAGCGTCGTCGAGGCGCTCGCCGCTGCCGGCCACGAGATCGAACTGCTCATCGAGCCGCACTCCGATGTCATGGGCCATGCCGGCACCGTCGTGCTGCACCCGGACGGTACTTGTGAAGGCGCGCACGACCCGCGCGCCGACGGCGGCGCCGCGGGAATATAGACCCGATTCCAAGGCAATTAGCCTTTGCGCTTCTTCGCTGCCGCCCGTGCGTCGGCGATGATCTGCTTGAACACTTTCATCTCGACCACACCTGGCACGCGGAAGAACCCAACGATGAAGGCCGGCGTGCCCTGAAAGCCGAAGGCATCGGCCTGAGCGTTGTTATGCATCAACAGGTCGTCGATGGTCTTCTGATGCGCCTGCAGGTCCTGCCTGGCCTTTTCCACATCGATGCCGGCTTTGGTCAGAAGCTCCAGAATGTTGGCGTCGCTCAATTTCTCCTTGGTGCCGATCAAGGCGTCATGCGCCTCTTGATATTTGTGCTGATATTTCGTCGCCAGCGCCAATTGCGCCGCCGATTTCGACACTGCTCCGAAGATTGGCCAGTCCTTGAGCACCAGCCGGATTTTGCCGTCGTCGCGGACGACCTGCGCGATTTGCGGCGCGACCTTTTTGCAATAGGGACACTGATAATCGAAATATTCGACCACGGTCA
>JBPYFG010000155.1:0-2089 GCA_051986365.1 Xanthobacteraceae bacterium | reverse complement strand
CTACTTGGGGGCGACTACGAATTTCAGCAGATGTATCGCGGCTTTATTGCGGCCCTTTTGGGGGGATACCGGACATCGGCCAGGGGTTTCTCATCAACCTTCGCCGCGCCTCGTCTTTGCTGAGGAGCTTGGCCGCTGATCGCCACCCCGGCCCATCCTCGAAATAGACGCACGCGAGCTGCCGCCCGCTGCCGTCCTTTACGACAAAGCAGGCGTCCATTTCTTCGACGAACCAGCGGTCGCCGATCTGCGCGCCATTGCCGCGTCTGCGCAGCTCCATCCGAGTCGGTAGTCAAGCGTGGATGCCTGCGCATGCGATGTCGCTTATTGGCACTTAGCAGACATTCCATTGCGCTCTGCTCATATCCGCTTTCGGGGTAAAGCGGATATCGTAGCGACATACCGCAATGTCGCCCCATGACTCATTTGGGACATGCTGCGAGGCAGCCTTTTAGTCGAACGGCTAACGCATTTTGAGGATGATGACCTGATCGCTGGTCGGGTCGGTCGTCTTGCGTAGTTCGGCGACCTGCGCGGCCGTGACCGTCGGCGCTTGGTTGCCCCAGCCGGTGCGGATGAAGGTGATAACGTCGGCGACCTCCTGGTCGGAGTACTGCTGACGGAATTGCGGCATGCGATAGGGGTCCGGAGTGCCTTTGACGACCAGCGGGTTTGAGCCGTTCAGCACCAAGTTGATGAGTGACGACGGGTCGTCGTCGAGCACAATGGGATTGCCTGCAAGCGCCGGTGTGTACGGGCCAAAGCCCTTGCCATCGAACCCATGACAGTTCGCGCAGGTGCCGGCGTAGATGGTCCCGCCGGGTTGCAATGCGTGGCCGGAACGCAGCGCCGCCGTTGTCGCGTCGTCATAGGTAACAGTCTGCTGCGTGGACGTCGCTGACAACGATTTCAGATAGACTGCGATCGCGTTGATGTCGCTGTCCGACAGGTAAGGCGTGCTGTTGTTGACCACGTCGATCATCGAGCCGAATGCCGTCTCGCCTCGGCCGTGGCCGTGCTTGAGAAAATCGACAAGATTGTCCTTCGACCAACTGCCGAGACCGGTGCGAGCGTCGCCACGTAAGTCCGGCGCGTACCAGGCGTCCAGCATCGCTCCAGAGAGATAGTTTGTGTTGCTGTCGTCAAGCGCCTTTTCCTGCCAGGCGAAGCCGCGCGGGGTGTGGCAGGCGCCACAATGGCCGAGACCCTGCACCAGATAGGCGCCGCGATTCCAGTCCGCATCGTGGTCGCTTTTGGCGACATAGCTGCCACTGGTGGTAAACACGAGACTCCAGATCGCAATCGGCCAACGAAAACCGAGCATCGGCGGAATTTCGTTCTGCAAATTCGCTTGGTGAACTGGCGGCACCGCCTTCGTGAAGAAATCGTATAGCGCCCCCACGTCTGCGTCGGTGAGCTTGGCGTAAGACGGATACGGCATCGCGGGATAGAGTCGGTGACCGTCCTTGGCGATGCCCTGCCGCACAGCACGATCGAAATCCTCAAGACTGTAGTTGCCGATACCGGTCTCAGGATCTGGCGTGATGTTGGTCGCGTAAATGGCGCCAAGCGGTGTGCCCATTTTCAGGCCGCCAGCGAACGCCTTGCCGCCTGGAACCGAATGACAGGCCACGCAATCGCCGACCCGCGCCAGATATTCACCGCGACTGCCGGGAGAATTGACACTCTCGTCTGCCTGTGAGGTCGAAACTGCGAAGAGCAAAAGGAGACCGCAGAAAACTCCCCTTGAGATTATCATCACGTCCTCTGCCTCCTCAGCAGACATCGCCCCCCTTAGTTTTCCGGCATTGGTGGGAGGCTGCCGTCGAACCGCCGCTCGCGTCGATTGTGAGATGCGCCGGCTATGCGGACCCAGCCAGATTGTGATCGCTGATTGGCAGCGAACGAAGGCGCTTGCCCGTGGCGGCGAAGATTGCGTTCGCCACCGCCGGGGCGATCGGCGGGGTTGCGGGCTCGCCCGCTCCGCCCCAGACCTTGCCGCCGCTCGGCACCAAATGGACGTCGATCTTCGGCGCCTCTGCAAGGCGCACCATGCGGTAGGTGTCGAAATTGCCCTGCACCGCCGCGC
>JBPYFG010000154.1:0-11649 GCA_051986365.1 Xanthobacteraceae bacterium | reverse complement strand
GCGCCGATATCGATGTAATCGAAGTCCTTAAGCTCAAGTCCGTCGATGGAGACGATCGGAGTGACGACTTTCATTTCCTCGCAAAAATGAATGCCGATCAGCCCGCCGACATCGCTGTCGCCGACGAGCACGATCGGATGTCCGTGAACGAGGATCGGAGCCAACCCGCTGAGAATGCCTTGGCACACGTCATCGAGCCGCTGAAATGTCGCCGAGCCGCGCCATGGCACGAACAACGCTACCGGGTTGTCGCCGCAGTCGAGTTCGCGTCGCTTGAGCGCAGCGCGGATCGCCGACGCCACTGCGGCAGGCTCGATCGTATCGTCATCGAGCGGCAGCACCGGCGCGATCACCGGCACGTTGCGCAGCGGCAGGGTTTCGAGCGGGGAGACGAAGATCGTGCTGCCGGACACCTGGACGGTGTATTGCGCCGCGCCGATGACGGTGGCGCGAATGCGCGCCTCAGGGCGCGCCAGCTGCAATCCATTGGTGAGGCGCTCGCGCAATTCGCGGGCGAGCTGTAAACCAAGATCGCCGTAAGATTTTATCTCGCCGCCATAGATGTATTCGGAAACGCCGCCGGAAAAACTCACATCGGAAAGCTCGCCGCGCCACGTCAGCGGATCGAGCCGCAACAAGTCGGCGCCGCCAGCTTGCGGCGACCCGCCGCGCATCGCTTCGAACAGGCTCTCAGCCATGCTGGCCGCGACTGCACAGGCGTCGTTTTCGGTAAGGACCGCGCCGGGCGCGAGCTTAAGCCCGAGCGCCGCGCCGATCCGGCGGCCCGCTTCTTCGAGCCGCACGATCCGCCGCGTCTCGTCGACCACGACCAGCCGGGCGCCGACGTCAACCGCGGTGACGTCGACGACCTTGCCGGCGGCGCAGACCGCGATTTTTGCGGTGCCGCCTCCGACGTCGACATTCATCACCGGCGCGCCATTGCGAATCGAACGCGCCGCCGCGCCGGAGCCGTAAGCGGCCATCACCGATTCCAAGCTATCGCCGGCACTGACTGCAACCAGACGGCCGGCCTGACGCGCAAACAATTCCCCGATGCGCCGCGCATTGCGCCGCCGTACCGCGACGCCGGTCAGGATCAGCGCGCCGGCATCGATCTCGTCGGGATCGACTTTGGCGTCGCGATATTGCCGCGCGATGAAGGCACCGAGCGCATCGGCGTCGATCGTGTCCTCGGCCGCATAAGGCGTGAGCAGAATGTCGGATTGATAAAAGCTCTCGCGCTCGGTGACGACGTAGCGGCTGTCGAGCCGCTCCAGAACGATGCGCGAGAATACCAGGTGCGAGGTCGAGGATCCGATGTCGACCCCGACCGAAAGCACGCACAGCTCGTCCTCCTCGCCAAAAGTGCGCCCAGTATTGGAGAAGAAAATGCGGCCGCCGATCTGTTCAGTCATGATAGTGCAGTGCTGACGGTCATTCCGGGGCGCCGTGCAGCGGCAAACCCGGAATCCACATCCCCTAACCAGTGACTATGGATTCCGGACTCCTCGCGGAGCCTGTCATCGGGCTGCACGACTTCGCGCGGGCCCGTTGGCTCGGCCCTGGTATGACAGGTCGAAGCTTCACAATCATTCCTGTGGCGGCAATCCGCGGTAGTCGCGCTCATAATATTCTGGCCGCATCCGATTTTCGGCGTCTTCCTGCCGCATGCGCTCGGCGTATTCCTGCCGCAGAAACGGGTCCTCCATGTAATAGGGAATCGCGGTGCCGCCTTCCGGAATATCCATCGCCGTGTAGTCGATGTGTTTCTCGCCCGGCGGTCCTGGCTCGCGGCCGGGATTGTGCGGGCCGAACCATGCGGTGAGCCGAAACGGGTCTTTGGACGCGCCGAAGTGCTGGTGAAACCAGCGTGCGCCACCGGGCGCCGCCGACACCATGCCGACCGGCTCGTAATCGATGCGTTTGACGTGGTCGCCCTTGCCGTCCTTCCACGGCGTGAGCCCCAGATGCTCCGGCCAGGTGTAAGTATAGCCTTTGCCTTTGATGCAGATCAGCACCGCCGCCGACGTGTGCGCATGCGCCTTGGAGTAGTGACCGTTCTCGTGTTGCCCGATCCAAAGGTAGAACGTATTGCCAGTCATGAACGGTTCGACGCGCCGCCAGCCAGGCGAGCGGCGGTTATCGAGCGGCAAATCGCAATTGATGATGTCGGGAATGAAATTGGTCCGCCGCATCGCCAGGCCGCGCACCGGATCCGGCTCGATGTCGTCTTTGTATTTGTAGAAGTCGTCGGCCCCCGAAAAGCGGTCGCGAAACTGATAAGGGCAATTGAAGATCGCGCCGACATCGTTGATCAGATTCATCAAATTGGGCGCGGTCGTGCCAGCAAGCAGCAGCGCCGGCGCTGAACTGGCGTTGACGATGCGATGTATCGCGTTCACCGGAATCGAAAACAGCGATCCTTTCTGCCATTCGAAAGCGTGCCGCTTGTTGTCGCCTTCGAGCCAGACCTCGGTCGAACCGCGCCCTTCAACGACCAGATAAATTTCTTCGTAGAGGTGCTTTTCGACGTTCAGCGCGCCGGCGCCCGGCACTTCAATGACGTAACAACCCCATTTGCCCTCGGTGCCATGCAATTGAATGTAGCTGCCGCGGCCGCCCATGCGCGGCCATGGCTGCAGCGGCAGGTTTTGTACTTTGCTCACCCCGATGTCGCGATAAATCGGAACGCCGTCGGATTCCATAAACAGATCGTAGGGCGTCTTCGGACGGCCGAACTTGCCGAATCCGGCGCGCTTGAAGCCCGATGGCTCATGCCAGTGAACCTGCCCGGCGATCTCATGCATGACGATACTCTTGCAGTCCCCGCTCTATCCTTTTCGAGCTTTGCCTTGTCGACCAATCACGGGTGCGCGACACGCCGCGGTGGTGACAAAAAGCGGGCGATCTGTCGCTCGATTGCCTAGGCGCTCACCCCATGTACAATGCGCGATAGGCCGTTGCAACGGGCGCAAGCTGCGCGATATCGCTCATTACTGCATGCAAGGTTTACGGGAGGATGTTAAGTCTCCGCGCATGTCCCGCCGCCTGTTGTCCGCCGCGAAATCGGGTCTGCGCGCCGCAAAATTTCGGTCAACCACTTCGCGATCGCGGACGTTGACTGCGCAACCGGTCGACAATCCAGGATTGCTTTCAAAAACGGAAAATCACCGACTATGCCGATGAACAAACCGCATCTTGAGTTCCACAAGATCGACATGAAAGACGGTTGGGCAACTCCGTCGGGCTACCCAGCCGGCATCCAGCAAAAAATCTTGGCCAGCGATCTCGACGAAACGCGCAAGATGGGCAGCCGAACCCGGCTGTTGCGGTTTGCTCCCGGCATCTACACCACGGAGCCCTTCGTGCACGACCACTGGGAGGAAGTTTATTTGGTTTCCGGCGATTTGATCGTCGGTAATGATGCACAGGGCAGGGGTGGGGAGCCATTCGAAGCGCCGACCTATGCGTGCCGACCACCCGGCGTCTACCATGGCCCATTCAAGTCGGACCATGGCTGTCTGCTGTACGAGATTCATTATTACGACGAGAGCAGGAAATAACGTGAGTCTCGATCGGCAAGAGACGATCGGCGGCAGCGGGATGCGCGAGCAGACCAAGCCGGCGATGCGGCCGTTTCTTGCGGCGACGCGGACTTTCGCCTCGGGCGGCGCCACGCCGCGACGGTTTCTCGAACAATCGCTGGAATTGCTCGACGCCTGGGAGCCGCGCATCGGCGCATTCGTCTGCATCGATCTGCCGGCCGCACGCGCGGCGGCGGATCGCGCGACTGAGCGCTGGCGCGCCGGGCAGCCATTATCGCCGATCGACGGCATTCCCGTCGGCGTCAAGGATGTCATCGAAACCTTCGATATGCCCACCCAAATGGGATCGCCGCTGTTCCTCGGCTGGCGCTCGGAAAAAGATGCGGCCAGCGTGCGCGCGTTGCGCGATGCCGGCGCGGTGATTGTCGGCAAGACGGTGACCACGGAATTTGCCGCCTCCGAGCCGCGCGACACCCGCAACCCGTGGAACACAGCGCATACGCCGGGCGGCTCGTCGAGCGGCTCGGCGGCCGCCGTTGCTGTCGGCGCGGTTAGTGCTGCGCTCGGCACGCAGGTCATCGGCTCCGTCCTTCGACCGGCGAGCTTCTGCGGCTGTATCGGTTTCAAGCCCAGCGTCAACGCCATCAATCGCGAAGGCAGCCACGACTACCAAAGCCAAAGTTGCACCGGGATCCTGGCTGCTTCCCTGCAGGATGCCTGGCAGGTCGCGCGCGAAATTGTTGCGCGGGTCGGCGGCGATGCCGGCACGCCTGGGCTGCAAGGACCGGACACGATGCCGCCCGGCGAGAAACCGCGCCGGCTCGCCGTGCTCGAGACCGCCGGTTGGGATGCCGCTTCGGTCGGCGCCAAGCAGCGGCTCGGTGAATATGTGATGCGGCTGAAATCCGCCGGCACTGAAATCCGCACGCGGCATAACGACGACAAGGTCGCCGCGCTGGAAACCGACCTGGTCAACGCCATGGAGTTGTCGCATCGCTGCAACAGCTGGGAGACGCGTTGGTTCATTCGCACAATGCGCGAGCGCGATGCTGGAGCGCTAAGCCGCAACATCCTGGAGCGCGCGCAGCGCCACGAGGACATGACGCTCGCGGACCATCGCGCCGATCTCAAGGAGCGCGCCCGCGTGCGCGCCGTGCATGCCGAGCTTGCCGCGAACTGCGATGCCTGCATTACGCTCTCGGCGCCAAATCATGCCCCCGAAGGCCTCGGCTCGACCGGCAATCCGGAATTCAACGTACCGGCGTCGCTGCTCGGCGTCCCGGCCGTGTCGCTGCCGGTCTTCGAGCTCAACGAGATGCCGCTCGGCCTGCAGCTGATCGGCTATCGCGATCGCGATGCTGATCTCTTTGCCATCGCGGCTTGGCTGATGTCTTCGCTGACGCAGCCGCGCTAAAAATTTTGATGAGCGGATCCGACGACATTGCGAATGTACTCGAACGCTACCGCGGCGAAGGCGAGCACGCCTATCCCGATCTGCACGATCACATGCTGGCGCTGCACCGCGCCGGGCTATTGATCGTCGTCGATGAGCCGATCAACAAAGATACCGAAATGCATCCCTTGGTCCGCTGGCAATATCGCGGCGGCATTGCCGAAAGCGACCGACGAGCATTCTTGTTCACGCAAGCCACCGATAGCAAGGGCGCCCGCTACGATGTCGCGGTGCTGGTCGCGGGGCTCGCCGCCAACCCGGACGTCTACCGGATTGGATTTGGCCGTCCGCTCGAGGAGATCGGCACCACTTGGGTCAACGCACTGTCCGCTCCGGTCGAGCCGCGCATCGTCGCGGCCGCGCCGTGCCAGGACGTCTGCATGCTCGGCGATGCGCTCGACACCGCCGGCGCGGCGCTCGATGGGCTGCCGGTGCCGATTTCCACGCCCGGTTTCGACAACGCGCCTTATCTCTCCGCAGGGCATTACATCACCAAGGATCCGGAAAGTGGCCGGCAAAATGTCGGCAATTATCGGGGTCAGCTCAAAGCGCCGCGGCGGCTCGGGATGAATCCTTCCGTCGAATTGCGCGCCGGCATCTATGCCCATTGGCTCAAATACAAGGCGCGCGGCGAACCGATGCCGTGCGCGGTCGTGGTCGGCGCTCCGCCGCTTGTGTCCTATGCCGCGGTTACGAAATTGCCGGAAGATCTCGATGAGCTTGCAGTCGCTGGCGGGCTCGCCGGGGCGCCCATTAATGTGGTGCGCGCCAAGACCGTCGATTTGTTGGTCCCCGCCGAAGCCGAGATCGTCATTGAAGGCCTGATCGATACCGAATTTCTTGAGCCCGAAGCGCCGTTCGGCGAGTCGCACGGCTACGTCAATCTCCAGGAATACAATGCCTACATGAACGTCACCGGGATCACGCGGCGGCGGAACGCGATTCTTACTTCCTTCATCAGCCAAGTGACGCCGAGCGAATCCAGCGTGATCCGCCGCGCCGCCATGGAGCCGCTTTATCTCCATCATCTGCGCACCGTGCTCGGGATTAATTCGGTCAAGCGCGTGGCCATGCACGAGCCGCTCACGAGTCTCTATGCCGTGATCGGGATACAGTTCGCCCGCGGCGCGCCGGAAACCGAGATCTGGCGCGCGCTGAACGGCGCCTCGACGTTGCATCGCTTCGCCGGCAAATGGATCATTGCCGTCGACGAAGACATCGATCCGCAGAACGCGGATGCCCTGCTATGGGCAATGTCGTACCGCTGCCAGCCGCAGCACGATCTGTTGGTGGTACCGCACAAACATCCTGGCCACGGTCCGCGCGGGCCGCGCGACGGCGGCGAAACCGGCGCCGTGCTCATCAATGCGACGCTCAAAGGCACCTATGCCCCGATCGCCTTGCCCAAGCGGGAATTCATGGAACGGGCGCGAGCGATCTGGGAGCGGCTCGGCCTGCCGCCGCTCAAACCGGAAAGCCCCTGGCACGGCTACGATCTCGGCTATTGGCCGGATGAGCTCGAACGCCAGGCGCGCATGGCCGCGGCCAGCGAGTATTTCGCGCTCGGCCGCGAGACCGGCAATCAGCGCCGCAACGATGTCGTCATGAATACGCCGGTCGAGCGCGCCGACGACTAAACGTACGCTCTAACAGCAAAGCCGTCGGCGGAGAGCCAGCCAACGGCTTTGCCTACGTCCCCCATACGTGTGCCCACACGTTGGGCCTGTCGGACCGACAGAGGCAGGAGCGATCAACCTCTGAACGCACGGTCTTCGACCAGGAAAAATATATTCTCGCGGCGCGACTTTTTTACGGCCACGAAATGTAGAATAGCGAACATAGGCTGGGGCGCTAGCGCCAGAGTGCAGCTACCACCACCACCAGCGATAAAAATGGCGGCAGACAGGGCGCCCCACGACGAATTGCCGATAGCACTTGACGACGCCGCGCCGGGCGGGACGTGCATAAAACTGTGCATCTTGCACTGCCGCCGCGGCGGTTGCCGCAGGCTTTATGGCTCCTGCGCTAGCGGGAAAGGCGTCTGCACTTTGGTAGCAAACGAGACTCAGAGCACCGGCCAAAGCCAACCCCGTCAATTTCACTCACATGAGTTTCCTCCTCTTAAAGACGCCCGTTTTTCCCAAGGATGCATAGGTTCCAATTGGAACTGGATTGTGGCGGTGAGTCGGGGAACAAGCTTTGAGTTCCTCGATTAGCTAAGGTGTGAGGGCGCCAAACGCGTAGTGCCCAAATGCTCATGGCGTACCCAGAGCATAAACCGTTTGCTTGGTGGCTCAGCAGAGAACTTATTGGGCAGGGCCTTCGTAAGCACTATGCAGTGCCGCAAGAAATGCCGCCCCGGTTGCTCGCCTGTGTCAGGAAATTGGGCGACGCTACCGAAGGCG
Source organism: Xanthobacteraceae bacterium (assembly GCA_051986365.1). Taxonomy (GTDB): domain Bacteria; phylum Pseudomonadota; class Alphaproteobacteria; order Rhizobiales; family Xanthobacteraceae; genus BOG-931. Next base: position 4,246 of record JBPYFG010000154.1, on the reverse strand, counting down.
ACAAGTTCCACGAAGTATTGTCATCCGATCCGCCTTCGCTTCTCAACAAATTAGACGCCATTGAAGGTAACCAATTGTTACGCGCGTGCAGGACACGTCTGCGCAAACTCTGTTGCCTTCAGCGGTTCGGTTAATTTGCGTGAAAGCCCTCGGAGTCATAGCGTTCCTGCTCACCACAACTGCGGCTGTGATGGCAGAGCCGATCCCGCTGCCGCGCGCTCGACCGGTTGATATTCCCGCGGATCCGTCAACTCGCGGCGCAGAAGCGGCAGTGTCGCCGTGCCAATCACGGCTTGCCGAAATTGCCGCTTTTAAACCCTTGGCACCAATCACAGGCCCAGGGGACTGCACCGCAACGGATGTGGTCGCGTTGGATGTCGTGCTCCTGGCTGACGGGCATCGCATCGCCCTTTCCCCCACAGCAACGCTGCGCTGCCCAATGGCTGAGGCGGTTACGCACTGGATACGCGACGACGTTGCGCCCACAGTCTCCGCGCTGGGCAAGTCGTTGCGCGGCGTGGAAACCCTCGATTCGTTCGACTGCCGCCGGCGTAACGGTGTCACTGGTGCAAAAATCAGCGAACACGGCCGCGCCAACGCCCTCGACGTGCGGGCGCTCAAACTTGCCAATGGTGCTGCCATTGAGCTGACCGATGCCAGCGTCGCCAAATCGTTGCGCGAGAACTTACGGCAGAGCGCCTGTGCTCGCTTTTCGACCGTACTCGGTAACGGCGCCGATGCTTATCACGATAGTCACGTCCATCTCGATCTGATTGAGCGGAGTAATCATTATAAAATTTGTCAATGGGATGTGCTTGATGTCACTGAGACCGCTGCGCTTGCCGCCAAAAAGGTTGCGATGGCGGCCGCGTCCATCCCATCGGTCGTTCCGCTGCCGCGCCCACGTCCAGTGGTCAAGACAGTTTTATCAGAGCGTCCGCGTCACCGCATTGTGCCAGCGCGAGGTCCTCTTTTCGGTCTGTTTGCCCCGTTATTGAAGAGCGTGCGTTAGGATAGTCACGCTCGTAGGCTGGCGTGCCGACTCCCATATGATGGCTTAACCACAAGACGATTATCGATCGCAATGTGACGGTCCAGCCCTATCCTAATGGATATTCAGCTACCGATAATGGAACTTGGTAAAGCCATGATGGCTTATAGGATACTGACAGCTTTGGTCCTCGGCCAACCAGGGGTCAAGACATGTGCCCAGTGGCTTCCAAGAGTCATTTACCGGGTCCGGTAATTGTCGCCTTCTTACTGGGCATATTTGCTTTTCCTGCGAGTGCGCAGACCGGCTCGGACGCCAACGCTCCAAGCCCCAGTATCGCCGGCGCCCGCGCCCAGTCCGAGCTAACGGGTGGGCCTATCAGCTCCAATCCGGCGACCGCAAAGACTGACTCCAATAATGCGACGCCGAGCACGCAGACCAACTCCACGGCCGCAAAAGCGGAATCTGAGCCTGGAGGTTCGCAGCCTGAATCCAATCCTGAACCTAAAAAGCCCGGCTCAACCATCCTTATCAACATCAACAAAGCCAAACAAAAAATGACGGTTTTTGTAGATGGGATACAAAAATATGACTGGCCGGTATCAACTGGTCGAGGCGGATATTCTACTCCATCAGGAACTTATACTGCGACCTCTATGAACGAGATCTGGTACAGCAAGGAGTGGGACAACTCCCCCATGCCGCATTCTATTTTCTTTATGAAGGATGGCCACGCCATTCACGGCAGCTATGAGGTGAAGAATCTCGGCAAACCCGTCTCGCATGGCTGCGTGCGCATCTCGCCCGAGAATGCCACCACGCTTTATGCGCTGGTAAAGGCGAATGGCTTAGAGAATACGCAGGTGTTGCTGACCGGCGTTACTCCGGGGGGCGAGTTTAAGTACGCAAGAAATCAGGCAAGTCCCGGCTGGGGCTATTTCGAGCCATCGTTTGCCGCCCCATACTACAACGGACCCCGAGGCTACTACCGATGGCCGTCCGGTTACTCGCGGTGGTGAAAGTCGGCGATGTGAGCGAGTCCGCGGTCGTATTGTCGACCAGGATGTGAATTTCCAGGCGATCGATGTTTCATGCCGATCGTGACTTCAGCTCCGCTCGTCGACGACCTGCGCGCGTAAGACGCCGATCCCGGTAATCTGGACTTCGAGCGTGTCGCCCGATTTCATCCATAGCGGCGGCTTGCGGCTATGGCCGACGCCCTCGGGCGTGCCGGTTGAAATGACGTCGCCCGGCGAGAGCACGGTAAAGTCCGAGCAGAACGCGATGATCTGTGGGATCGAATAGATCAAAAGATCGGTCGGCGAGCGCTGCACCTCGTTGCCGTTCAGCCGTGTTGTCAAGGTGAGCCGGCCGGGGTCGGGAATTTCGTCACTCGTAACCAGCCAAGGCCCGAGCACGCCAGTGCCTGGGAAATTTTTACCAGAGGTCACCGAGAATTTCTGATAATCGCGCACGCTGCCGTCAACAAAGCAGGTGTAGCCGGCAACATGCTCAAGCGCGCACTCGGCCGTGATGTGGCGGCCGCCCTTGCCGATGACCAGCGCCAGCTCGCCCTCGAAGTCGAAATTATCCGAGACTTTGGGGCGGATCAGCTCGCCGCCATGCCCTACCAGCGTGTCGGCAAAGCGAATGAACATGCTCGGCTGTTTCGGTAATTCGCGCGCCATCTCCGCCGCGTGCGAGCGATAATTGATGCCGGCACAAAGAATTTTCCCCGGCTGTGGAATGACCGGCAGAAATTTTATCTCATTAAGTTTGCGGTCAGGCGCGGCGCGTTGCGCGATGTCGCGCATAGTGTCCACCGCGCCGGCGGCGAGCGCCGCCCGAAGATTGGGCTGCGCGACTTGATCGTTGAGCGTGACCACGCCGCCATCGAGCAGCGCGCCGAACCAATCCTTGCCGCCAGCGGCGAAACTCAAAAGCTTCATGCGCTAGTTCCTTTCCTGTCACTGACTTTGCGGCAAATAATCCTTCGCACGGCGCAGAGCATTTGTGTCACACTAGTGTCCCGATTCCGAAGTTCGTAAGCATTTGCGGGGTACTCGTACGAACTTCGGAATCGATAAGGACACTAGCAAAGTGATCCTTGTTGTGCCGCTTTTGAACCGGAAGTTCGCATCCGAGCGCTCCGGAAACTTGCGCGAACTTCGGGTTCGCGGCACAAACGCGTGCACCCTAAGGCGGCCCTCTGACCGCTGCGGGAGCACGAAAAACAGGGGCGGAAGAAATGGACATCAAGGTCGGCAGAAAGGCAATCGCCGAGGCGACGGAGAAACTCAAAAATTGGGGCCGTTGGGGCAAGGACGATCAGATCGGCACGCTCAATCAAGTGACCCCGCAAGATATCGTCAAGGCCGCGAGCCTGATCCGCACCGGCAAGGTGTTCGCGCTCGGCATTCCCCTCGACACCCACGGACCACAGACCGGATTATTCGGCGGACGTTTCAATCCGATTCATCAGATGCTCGCCACCGGCACCGACGCCATCGCCGAGCGGCAGGATTGGAACAAGATCCGCTATGCCGACGATACGCTGATGCTGTGCGTGCAGGGCGCCACGCATTGGGATGCGCTCGGACATATTTTCTATGAGGACAAGGCCTATAACGGCTACGATGCCAAACTGATCGACGCCAAGGGTCTGAACGTTCTCGGCATCGAGCATTCCAAAAACAAGATGATTGGGCGTGGCGTACTGCTCGACATCGCGCGCTATCGCGGCGTCAAATGGATGGCCGACGGCGAGAGTATTTCCAACGACGAACTCGACAAATGCGCCAAGGACCAGAATGTCTCGATCGGCCGCGGCGATTTCGTCATCATCCGCACCGGCCAGATGGAGCGTTGCCTCGCGGAAAAGGACTGGGGCGGCTATGCCGGCGGCGACGCGCCGGGCGTGAAGTTCGAGAATTGCTATTGGTGCCAGGAAAAGCAAATCGCCGCGATCTGCACCGACACCTGGGGCGTGGAAGTTCGCCCGAATGAGACCAAGGAAGCCAACCAGCCATGGCACTGGGTCGTGATACCGGCCATGGGGCTTTGCATGGGCGAAATCTTTTATCTGAAGGAACTGGCCGAGGATTGCGCCGACGACGGCGTCTATGAGTTTTTCTTCTGCGGCCCGCCGCTCATCATCACCGGCGGCACCGGCTCGCCGATCAACCCGCAGGCGATTAAATGAAAACGCCCTCCCCGTGAAAGGGGGAGGGTGACGAGCACGCGAGCCGGGTGGGG
>JBPYFG010000153.1:0-2672 GCA_051986365.1 Xanthobacteraceae bacterium | reverse complement strand
CAGGAGAACGGGCCCGAGCGGATCGACTTCAAACAGAAGCTCTATGGGCAGCTCGACGAGTTGCTGCCGCCCGACGTGATCGTCGCGTCGAGCTCTTCGGGGCTCAAGATGAGCGACATCCAGTTGGGCGCTAAGTCCCATCCGGAGCGCTGCGTCATCGCCCATCCGTTCAATCCGCCTCATTTGATACCACTGACCGAGATCGTCGGCGGAGCCAAGACTTCCGAAGAGACGATCCGGCGCGCAGCGGAATTTTATACATCGATCGGACAGCGGACGGTGCGCCTTAACAAGGAAATGCCAGGCCATGTTGCCAACCGCCTGCAGGGTGCATTGGCGCGCGAGGTTTATTACCTCGTCGCCGAAGGTGTCGTCAGCGCCGCCGACGTCGATACCGCATTGTGTTGGGGCCCGGGCCTGCGCTGGGGCGTCATGGGCAACATGATGCTCAACCATCTCGGTGGCGGGCCCGGCGGCATCGAGCACTTCTTCCAGCAGTTCACCGGTCCGATGACAGCGTGGTGGAAGACCCTCGGCTCGCCGGTTCTGACTCCGCAAGTGCAAAAGAAGCTCATCGACAGCGTCCATGCCGAGGTCGGATCACGCACGATCGAAGAGCTTGAGGCCGAGCGGGACGAGATGCTGCTCGGTCTTCTAGAAATACGCAAGGGTGCAAAGACTGCCGCTAAACCCAAAACTACGACCCGTGTCGCCTGAGTAGAGGGCAAAGCAAAAGTACCTTCAGCCGGAGAACAAGAGATGACTGACATCCTCGTGATTGGCGCCGGACCGGCGGGTACGCTCGCTGCTCTCCGTTCCGCGGATCTTGGGGCGCGAACTGCGCTGGTGACGAGTGACGCGTTCGGCGGCATGGCGGCCAATGACGGGCCGGTTCCGGTCCGCACGCTGGCTCATGCCGGCCGGCTGATGCGCCAAGCCCAGCAGCTGGGTCAATACGGCCTCAAGGTTGGCTCCCCCGTGTTGGATTATAACCGGTTGCTCACACGTGTTCGCGAGGTGGTGAGCGAAGTGGACGCACAATCGTCCTTACGGCCGCAGATCGATGCGCTCGGAGTGACCGTGCATGAGCAGGCCGGCGCGGCGCGCTTCGCCGACCCGCACACGATCGAAACCAAGGGCGGGCTTCGGCTGCAGGCGGACAAGATCATCATTTGCACCGGTGGCGTGAATCGGCGTTTGCCAATCCCTGGCTTCGAATTGACAAGTACCCACAGCGACGCCTGGAATTTGACCTCGGTCCCTCCCTCAATGCTGGTTATCGGCGCCGGCGCCACCGGAGTTCAGGTCGCCTCGATCTTCAACGCGTTGGGATCGCGAATCCAATTATTCGAAGCGGGCCCGCGCGTCTTGGCGACAGAGGACGAGTCCGTATCCGCGGCGGCCGCCGCCGCGTTCCGCGAGTCCGGCATGGTGGTGCAAGAGAATTTCGGCACCATCGAGTCTTTCGAGAAAACGGCGACCGGCGTGCGCATGAACTACTCGAAGGGCGGCCAGCGGTTTAGTGCCGAAGCCACACTTGCTGTTGTTGCCGTCGGCTGGATGGCCGATACCGCCGGGCTCAACCTCGCTGAGGCCGGTGTAGAGCTCAATGAACGCAAGTTCATCAAGGTGGATGAGTATCTACGAACCTCGGCGCCCCATATTTTCGCCGCCGGGGATATCATCGGCCGCATGATGCTCGTTCCACAGGCGATACAGGGAGGCTTCGTTGCAGCTACGAACGCCGTGCAAGGTCCGACTTTGCCGCTTTTGCTCGAGGACGAGGTAGCTCCGACTGGCAGCTTCACGGAGCCTGAATATGCCCAGGTAGGGCTTACCGAAGCAAAGGCTCGTCAAGCATACGATATCAAGACTGCGGTGGTGAATTTCGACTCAACGACGCGCACGATCATCGACGGACGGAAATTTGGTTTTTGCAAACTCGTCGTCGATCGCAAGACGTGCAAAATATTAGGTTGCCACGTCATCGGCGAACGCGCGGTAGACATCGCCGAGGTGGTGGCGATTGTTATTGCTGCGGGAATGCGGGTGGATGACCTGGCGCGCATTCCGCTCTCTTACCCGACCTACGCAGGCATTCTGGTTAACGCCGCCGTCAAGGCAGCACACGAACTTGGCCTCGCGATCGGCTGGCAAGCACACCAGGCGGCATAAACAATTTGGCGAGTGTTAATCGGACTTCTCAAGCTGCGATGAAGGACAAACAGCACGAACAGAGGTGACCCGATGAGCGCGATGCTGGCCGACACTCGGCCTAATGAGGCAACGCCGATCACGCCGCGTCTGGAGCGCAAGCGTGTCGTGATCGTCGGCGGCGGCTTTGCGGGGATTGCCGCGGCGCACGCACTGCGGCACGCCGATGTCGAGGTCTTACTGATCGACCGCCGCAACCACCACATATTTCAGCCGCTGCTCTATCAGGTGGCGACGGCGGTCCTCTCTCCCGCCGAGATCGCTGCGCCGATCCGTCAGCTCGAGGCGAAGCAGCGAAACGTTACCGTCCTCCTGGCGGAGGTCACCGGTGTCGATGTTGCTACCCGCACGATTGAGGCTGCCTACCCGGGCATCGGCGTCCGCAAGATTACGTTCGATTATTTGGTGGTGGCGACCGGCATGCGCCCGAACTATTTCGGGCACGACGAGTTCGCGCG
>JBPYFG010000152.1:0-6499 GCA_051986365.1 Xanthobacteraceae bacterium | reverse complement strand
TCCGCGAAGCGCGGCCGCCGACGCGCGTGAGCACGACGCTTTGCGCCACTTCCGGAACGGTGAGCTCGCATTGCAAAGCCGCCGCCGCCGCGGCGAAAGCCGGCACGCCTGGTGTGAGCGTGTAGGGCATGTTTCGGCGGTCAAGCCGGCGCAGCTGCTCGGCGAGCGCCGAGAAGATCGACAGATCACCTGAGTGCAGCCGCGCCACGTCGTGGCCCGCCGCATCGGCCGCGACGAACTCGGCTTCGATCTCGTCGAGCGACAGCGGTGCGGTATCGATGATGCGCGCGTCCTTCGGACAAAAGCGCAAAAGTTCGCGCGGCACGATCGAGCCGGCATAGAGGCAGACCGGACAGCGCGCGATCAGGTCGCGTCCGCGCACCGTGATAAAGTCGGCCGCGCCAGGGCCGGCCCCGATGAAATGCACGGTCATCATGCGGCTCCCGAGCAGGCGAGCGCGCAGGTCGCCGCGCCAACCACAAGGCGGGACGCGATCAGGCGCGATGACGGGCCGGCGGCTGCCAGCGCTGCGGCTTCGGCGAGCGACGGCACGCCGGTGAGCGCTAGCACGCGATCGGATCGTGTCGTCACGCGCGTGCCTGCAGCTTTGAGTTCGGCGTCGGGGACTAACATGATGCCGACGCCGAATATCGACGCGGCGGTTGCAATGCCCGCTTCGGCATCTTTCGCCGTACCGGTCGCGATTGCTTTCAGCTCGCCCGCGCTCACTCCCGCGCGGGCGAGCGCCGCTCGGATCGCGGCTTCGACATCCGCCGCGGCCGCGCCGCGCCTGCAACCGATACCGGCGACGATCATGGTTTAATCCATTTCCATTGCGTCACGGGCATCGCCGCGCGCCAACCGATTTTCTCGCCGAGCGGTTCGGCCCGCGAAATCGACAACCGCAGCAATTCGCCGCCAAGCACCGCATGGCGGCCGAGCAGCAGCGTTTCGGTCTCAAGCGTGACGGCGTTGACGACAAGCCGCCCGCCCGGCCGGAGCGCGCGCGCCGCGCCGTCAAGCGCATCGCTGGCGCCGCCACCGATGAAGATCGCGTCAGGCATCGGCAACTCGGTGAGCGCGGCAGGCGCGCTGGCAGCGATGACCTGTAATGCTGGGACGCCGCAGGCGGCGGCGTTACGCACGATGCGCGCGGCGCGATCGCTGCGGCGCTCGATCGCGATGGCTCGCATCGTCGGGTCGCTCAGCATCCACTCGATTGCGATCGAGCCCGAGCCGGAGCCTATGTCCCACAGCAATTCGCCGCGATGCGGCGCCAAGGAGGACAGCACCACCGCGCGAATTTCACGCTTGCTGATCTGTCCGTCATGTTCGAGCAGCTCATCCGGGATGCCCGCCGTGCGCGGTAGAATCCGGGCGTCCGCCGCCGCCTCGACTTCGATTGCGACGGTGTTGAGGGCATCCACCGCGCCGAACGCGAACGCGGCGGCCATGGTGGAGCGGACGCGCTCGCGCGGTCCGCCGAGCGCTTCCAGAACCGTCAGCCGTGATTGGCCGAATCCAATCTGCGCCAGAAATTGCGCCAGCGCTGCCGGGCCGTCGCCGCCGGAGGTCAATACGAGAATACGCGACCTAGGCTGCAGGTGCGGCCGAATGAGATCAAGCGAACGTCCATGCAGCGACAGCAGCACCGTATCCGGCACCGACCAGCCGAGTCGCGCCGCCGCGAGGCTGAAGGCCGACGGCGCTGGCAGCACGATCATTTCCCGCGGGTCGATGTGACGCGCCAGCACCGCGCCGACGCCATGATGAAATGGATCGCCCGAGGCCAGCACGCAGATTTGCCGTCCGCGATGGCGGCTGACCTCGGCGGCGGCGCCGTCAAAGGGGCTCGGCCAGGCGCGTGCCGCCCCGCGAATAAGGGGCGCTGCAAGCGCAAGATGACGGCGGCCGCCGAATACGATGTCAGCCCCGCCGATCAGCGCACACGCCGCCGTGCTGAGGCCATCGACGCCGGCCTCGCCGATTCCGACGATGGACAGCCAGCGGGACGATGCGGCACTGTGCGCTGAATGGGTCTCGATTGACGGCTCGTTAGCGACCGGCATGTCACGCATCCTTATCCTCGGTGGCACGATGCAAGCGCGAGAATTGGCCGAACGCCTGGTCAAGCGCGCCGATCTGGAAATCGTCCTGTCGCTGGCTGGTCGCACCAAGTCGCCGGCGCCGCAGCCCGTGCCGGTTCGCAGCGGCGGCTTCGGCGGCGCTGCGGGTCTCGCCGAATATCTTGGTAAGGAACAGATCGACGCTCTTGTCGACGCGACGCATCCTTATGCCAACGTCATCTCGGCAAATGCCGCCGCCGCGGCGCGTCAAGCGGGCGTGCCGCTGATTGTGTTGTGCCGGCCGCCATGGCGCGCTGTTGCCGGAGATCGCTGGATCGAAGCAATTGATGTCGCCGACGCCGTACGCCGGTTGGGAGAGGAGCCGCGCCGGGTCTTTGTCACGCTCGGCCGCACCGAGCTCATTCCGCTGACCACGGCGCCGCAACACTTTTATCTGATCCGTAGCGTCGATCCGGTCGAACCGCCGCTGCCATTGCGGCGGGTGCGCTATGTCACCGATCGCGGACCCTTCAGCGCAGCCGATGACGGCGCGCTCATGCGCGCGCACGATATCGATGCGATGATCGCCAAAAACAGCGGCGGGGCCGCGACCTACGGCAAGATCGCGGCGGCACGCACGCTCGGTATCGAGGTGATCATGCTGCGCCGGCCGGTGCCGCCCGACGGACTCGCGGTGGAGACCGTAGACGCTGTGATCGCGTGGCTCGCTCATGCAATCACCCCCGCCATGGCACGTGGGACGGCGCGTGGCGTGTAAACGAGCGGTGGGCGTCCAGGCCGCTCGATGACGCGCGTTTCGTGGGTGCCGACGATAACGAGTGTCGCCATATCAGCCGGTTCATTCGCGGCGGTTTCCAGCACCGTCACCGCGATACGCTCGTCTGGCCGGCCGACGGCGCGACCGAAGATGACCGGCGTCGTTGGTGGCAAATGGCGGCGCAACCGCTCGAGCGCACTGGCCAATTGCCAGGGCCGCGCGCGCGAGACCGGGTTATACAGCGCGAGCGCAAAGCCTGCTTGCGCCACGGCATCGAGCCGGCGCTCGATCAGCGGCCAGGGCTTAAGATTGTCAGACAGCGACAGCGCGCAAAAATCGTGACCCAGAGGCGCGCCGATGCGCGCCGCGACTGCGAGCATCGCGGTAATGCCCGGAATGAAGACAACGTCGAGCGCGCGCCAGGCATCGGGACCGGTGGCGATTTGCTCGCAAATTGCCGCCGCCATCGCGAAGACGCCGGGATCGCCGCCGGATACGATCGCGACGTTCACGCCCTGCGCTGCGTGACGCAGCGCGTCGGCAGCGCGCGCCGCTTCCTCGCGATTGTCAGACGGATGGCGGCTCTGACCCGCGCACGCCGGCACGCGGTCGAGATAGGGACCATAGCCATAGAGCGCGTGCGCGTCGGCCAGCGCACGGGCGGCCTCAGGAGTGAGGTAGCGTTCATCGCCCGGGCCCAAGCCGATGACGGCGAGGCGGCTCATCGTTCGCCTCCTGGTTCGGCTCGTTGCTCAGCTGCTGGCTCAACTACTGGCTTTGCTCCCGGACGCTGTTCCCAACCCGGCACCAGGACCACCGCGAAATAGGGTGCGTCGTCGTCGGGCTTGGCCGCAAGCGGGATCATTTTTTCTTCCGCCATCGTGCCGCGCTCGACATAGAGCGCGCGCGGCAAACGGCCGCTGCGCGCAAGCGCGCGGCGCAGTTTTGCCAGATGCTGGCCGACCTTCATCACCACCGCGGCATCGGCCTCGGTAAGTCGCCGCACCAGCTCGCTCTCGGGCAGCGTCGCCGGCAACACGGTGAAGACGTCGTCGCCTTGAGCGATCGGCATCGCTGCCGCTGACCAGCAGCCCGACATGCCGGTGACGCCGGCAATAACTTCTGTGGCAAAGCGTGGCGTCAGCCGCGCGTGCAGATGCATATAGGAGCCATAGAACAGCGGATCGCCCTCGCACACCACAGCGACGACGCGCCCCGCCTCGAGGTGCTCAGCGATATGCGCAGCCGCGCGCGCATAGAAACTCTCAAGCGCCTCGCGATAGCCCGCGCTGCATTTCGGCAGTTCAGTTGTCACCGGGTAAGCGAGCGGCAGTTCTACGATGCCAGGGCGTAGGTACGGCCCTATCGTCGCGCGGGAATGACTGGGATTCCCCGCCTTGGCGAAATAAGCGATCACATCGGCCTCGCGCAGCGCGCGCGTTGCTTTGACCGTCATCAGTTCCGGATCGCCCGGTCCGACGCCGACGCCGATCAGTTTGCCCGCTCTCACCGCTGCGCTCATAGGCCGGGCCTCGCCAAAGCATTAACGGCTGCGGCCGTGATGGCGCTGCCGCCAATCCGCCCGCGCACGATGAGAAACGGCACGCCGCGCGAATCGGCGGCAAGCGCGTCTTTGGATTCGGCGGCGCCGACAAAGCCGACCGGAATGCCGAGAATCGCCGCAGGTTTCTTCGCACCGGCATCCAACAATTCGAGCAATCGGAATAGCGCGGTGGGTGCGTTGCCGACAGCGACGACCGCGCCGGCAAGACGGTCGAGCCACAGGTCGAGCGCGGCCGCCGAACGTGTGGTGTCGATTTTTGCGGCGATCGCGGCAGTGCGCGGATCGTTGAGCGTGCAGATCACATCGTTGCCGACCGGCAGCCGCGCGCGGGTGATCCCATGCGCCAGCATTTCCGAATCGCAAAGGATCGGCGCGCCGGCGGCGAGCGCCGCGCGCGCCGCCGCCACCAAGTCGCCGTCAAACACAATATGCTCGGCAATGTCGACTTGCCCGCAAGCGTGGATCATCCGCACGGCAATCTCGGCCTGTTCCGGGGTAAAGCGCGACAGATCGGCCTCGGCGCGAATAATGGAGAATGAGCGCTTGTAGATTGCGGCGCCGTCGCGCAAATAAGTGGTCTGGTCGGCAGTGGTGTCAGACATGACGGATTTTCTCGGTAATGCTGCAACACCCGCGCAAATGATCCGCGACGACATCAGGTAATTCACTTAGCGGCACTGCCGCAAACGGAGCGTCGCGCGCCGAGCCATTGGCGATAAGCGCGCAATCGCCCGGGGTGCCGACCACAGTGAGCGGCGCGGCGCCGGGATGGGCGCAGCCTTTGGTGCAGCCGGATATATGGATGACCAACCCGTCGCTCAGATAGGGCGCAGCGGTAGCGGCAATATCAGGCGCAATGGCCCGCGCCGCGATGTTGGCGGAGGCGCATAGCGGCGCGCCGGCGCAGGCAATGACATGCCGGCGCGGATCGTCGGCGCGGGTGAGGAAGCCGAGTTCGGCGGCGGCAGCCAGGAAATGCGACGCGGCTTCTTTCGTCAACCCGATCGCCATCAGGCTGCGGTTCGGCGCGGTGCGCAGCCCACGCGCGCCAGCCGCCGCCGCGGCATTGGCAAGCTTCTCCGGCGTGCTCGCCTCGGCGTGTCCGAATGCAAGGCCGATGCCGCAAGCCAAAGAACCATCGCGCAATGCATGCAGGCCGACCGCGTCGCTGCAGTGACGCTCCGCGGCGTCGGTTTCGATGCTCGTTCCATCCTCGCCGTTGCGTTGCGCTGCAGACCCGCGGCGCGCGAATGCGAGTGCGTCCTCAAAATCAGCCGCCCCCTCGACGGTGATAATGTTGCGCGCGCGGGCGCGGCGCTTGGCCAGAACGCGCAGCAGACGCGTCACGGCTTCCACGGCATCGCCGAGTGCGACGAAACCGAGGTCGAAGGCGCTTGTTTCATCGCCGCCGACGGCGAGGCGCAGCGCCGGTTGACCATTGCGCATTTGAGCGCGCACGCGAATATCGGCGGCGACACGCGCAAGATTGAGCGGAGTGCCACCGTCGATCACGACAGAAACCTTTGGATCAAGGTCGATGGCGAGCGATTGATGCTTCAGGGAGCGGCGCAAAGCGGCGGCGAGTGCGGTTGCGTCGAAAATCTCAGCCGCGTCAAGTCCGGCGAGCGGATTGCACAAAATTGGCACGCTGTCCTCGGCGGCAATGCTGAGCGCGGCAATGGCGTCGGCAAAGGCACGCGCTGAATGCGTGCTCAAGCCACGCACCTGAATACTGCCGCGCGCGGTGATCTCGATGATGCCATTGCCATAGGCGCGCGCCGCTGCGCATAGCGCGGCGAAGGCGTCGAGTGCAATCGTGCCAGTCGGCAGGATCCGCACCAGCAATCCATCGCCCGTCGGCATGGGCCGCGACAGCCCGGGACAAACGCAGCGTCGCGATGGAGACGCGCTCGGAGACGTGCTGCTGAACGGCGCACTCATGTCATCGCTCCGGCGGCGGCTTTCGCGCGCAACGCCGCCAAGGAAGCGCCGACATCGTTGCGCCGCGGATGCCAAAAGCCGCGCTGCAGCGCCGCCTCGAGACGATGCGCGATACTCGCCGCGGCTGCCGGATTCTCGCGCAGCAGAAAA
>JBPYFG010000151.1:0-9076 GCA_051986365.1 Xanthobacteraceae bacterium | reverse complement strand
GTTTCTGTGCACGCCCTCGCTGGCAACGCCAGGGACATACTCGAAAGCCTGTGCAGACTGGCGGCGGTCGAGCCGATTACAGAGCTATTATTGCGTAATCATCCGAACAAACCCAAAAAGGACATTTATGCGACGCTAAATCGCTATCGAAATTGTTTCAACCACGTGGGCAAAACCTGGGAGGAAAGGAGAGGCGAACAGGCAATCCTCAATCAATTCGATGACACCAAGAATGAATACCTGCTTTATGTTTGTGTTGAGGACTACCTCAGGCTTCGAGGTTCATCTCCATTTCCTATGCAGGTGCTACACGCTTGGTTCTGTGCGATCCACGGCGAATTAATTGGCTCCTGTTCCTCACGTCACAAATTTCTAACTCTGTTTCCCGGAATTTCGCATATGACTCGCTATCAACAAAAGCGTACGGCCCTTGGTGTCATTAAACAGTCTTCCGATGATCCACAGGTGCTGGCCAATCCGCAGACAGAAGCACTTCTAATTGACCATTAGCCCGCAGCATTTTTTTCGAAATGGGAGTTGTCGAACCGGTTGGCACACCGAACCCCGCCCGCCACAGAGGCTTCCTGAATTTTCCAGTTCCGGGTTCTTGTTAAGATCAGCGCCTCAGCTTGGCGGTGTACGACATCGCGCCGGCACCGCAGCAGGGACAGCTCATCGCCACAAGGATGTGCTGCTTCTGTTCCTCTGCGAGATCGGTGCGGTCGAGTACCTGCCGCGTCTGCTGTTGGAACAGCTCATGCAGCGATAGGTTCGAGGATATCAGCTGATCCTCGATCGCCACGTCGCTCTGTGAAGAGACGCGAGCTGCCGCGCGCATTGTTCCTGATGTCGCCTTGCGGTTTGATGCCTTGCGTTTCGACGCCTTGCGTTTCGATGCCCCGCCTGCCGACGCCTTGCGTGCGCCGCGTCGCGCGGCTGACTTGACTTTAGCCATGTAAGTCTACGCCATCGTGTTGGTCAGCGTTCCACGAGACCCAATCTAGACCCCCGCCTGCAACGTGGGCCCCTTCAAGATCGCCGCAAAGTCTCGTGCAATGGCATCCACTAGGCAACCGGAACTATTGCTGCCGAGCCATTTCGATCGCCGCCTTATAGGGAGGCGATTTTTCGTTCGACTTTGCCGATCTTCGATTTTGGACCATCCAACGCACGACGCGCCGCGTGCAGGGCTTTTAGCCTGCTTGAGCGCAGCCGTGTCTTCATGCCCAAGCTCGGCGAAAGCAGATCAATAACTTGGGTCCTTATATAAGCATTAAGGTCGCCAGCAAAATTGGCGGCGGCAGCGGCATCGGCATTTGCGATGGAATCCACCAGAGATTCAGAAATACGCAATGTCTGCCGAAAACGCCGTGCGATCGTTCCGCTCTTTTCACCGGATGAGGCGCGGATTCCGTGCTGCGCGACGCGCAGCTTGTCGACCAGCATTCTACGATAGGCTTTTTCAAGCGTCCGATTGTGGGATGCTGCTGCTATGGCGCTGTGAAGATTGAAGTTCGCCAAAATAATTGCCTCGGAATCCCTTTGGGCAAGGGCCTTACGGAATTCGCCCAGGCAAGACTCGATCTCAGCTAAATCGTGCTCATTCCGCCGCACAGCGGCGAAATGGCATATCACAGGCTGAAAAATGTCCATCGCCTCGTAGTGATCGACAACGTCAACGAATTGCATCGAAGCTACTTTTGCGCCTCGATTGGGTTCGAGCTCCACCAAATCTTCGGAAGCCAGACGGATCAGCGCTTCCCTAACGGGAGTCCGCGATACCTTGTAGGCCCGGCAAAGCTGCAGCTCTTCGAGAGGCTCTCCGGGAGCGAGCCATAGCCCGATAATGGACTGCCGCAAAGCATCATACACAAGCTGGGCCCCTGTCGGCCTGGTCGCAACGCTCTTCTGGAACCGCCTGGCGTTCATGGATTAGTGGTGGAATCCTTCTGCGACCATTTGCACCATGTATTTTTATAAAATACATTTCTCAAGAGCAAGAACAAACCGCCGCAGTGCCGGTCTGCTCAAGGTCCGGCGTGAGATCATGGGAGCCGGGGATGAAAGCACAAGGTTTGCGCTCAAATGGAAATGTACGCCTTGCCGCCGATATCGGCGGCACTTTCACGGACATTGCGCTTTTTGATGACAAGACCGGCCAACTCACCTTCAGCAAGGCGCTTTCAACGCCGGATCGGCTGGTAGACGGCATCAGCGCAGGCGTGCTGAGGGCCGGCAGCGATTACGCCTCCGCCAACCTGTTTCTGCATGGATCGACAATCGCCATCAACACGATGCTGGAGCGCACCGGCGCCAAGACGGCATTGGTTACGACCGATGGCTTCCGTGACGTCTATGAGATTGGCCGCATCAACCGGCCTGACGCCTACAATCTTTATTTCCAAAAGCACAAGCCGCTGATCGAACGGGCGCTCCGCTTTGAGGTCAAAGAGCGCGTGCGCGCCGACGGTGAAGTGGTGACGGCGCTTGATGAAACCGGACTGGCGGCGCTGAGCGAAAAGCTCGAAGAGCTCGGTATCGAGGCGGCCGCCATCATGTTCATCAACTGC
Source organism: Xanthobacteraceae bacterium (assembly GCA_051986365.1). Lineage (GTDB taxonomy): Bacteria > Pseudomonadota > Alphaproteobacteria > Rhizobiales > Xanthobacteraceae > BOG-931. The sequence goes on along the minus strand of JBPYFG010000151.1, from coordinate 6,506 downwards.
TACGCCAATTCCCGGCACGAGAAACGCGCGAAGGCGCTTCTAACCAGACGCCATTCGCGGATGTTTGTCAGCGCGTCGCATGAACTATCTCAGGAATATCGCGAGTTCGAGCGTTGTTCGACCGTCGCCGCCAACGCCTATATCGGACCGAAAGTGCGTCGCTACATCGGCGAGATCGACGATCACATCCGCAAGGCCGGCTTTCACGGCTCATTTCTGATCGTGCAATCGACTGGTGGCCTTTATGAAAGCGAGCAGGCGAAGAGCCAATGTGTTCGCATGCTCGAGAGTGGTCCCGCGGCGGGCGTGATCGGCACGCAGTCGCTTTGCCGGAGGCTCGGCATCAAAAACGCGATCGCATTTGACATGGGCGGCACCACGGCAAAGGCCGGGGTTATTTACAAAGGAGAGGCCCTCACCACGGGCGCGGCGCTGGTCGGTGGCTACGATAAAGCTCTGCCGGTACAGATCGCGATGATGGACATTTTCGAGGTTGGCACCGGCGGCGGTTCGATTGCCCGGGCCGATGACGGGCTGTTGCGCGTCGGCCCGCAGAGCGCGGGCGCGCAGCCGGGTCCGGCTTGCTATGGCAAGGGCGGTGAAGAGCCAACCATAACCGATGCCAATCTGATACTGGGGCGGCTGGGTGCCGATCGCTTTCTCGGCGGCGAGATGAAACTCAATGTTGCGGCGGCCGAGCGGACGCTGGTCAAGATCGGCAAGCCGCTAGGGATGAACGCGATCGAAACTGCCGACGGCATTCTGCGCATCGCCGCTACCGCGATGTCCTACGCGGTGAAGGGCGTTACCACCGAGCGCGGCCTGGACGCGGGCGACTTCGTCCTCGTCGCGTATGGCGGCGCCGGCCCGCTGCACGCCGTCGACGTGGCGCGCGAGATCGGAATCCGCAAGGTGATTGTGCCCGCCGCGCCGGGCGTATTCTCGGCGTTCGGCATGCTGTTTTCCGACCTGCGTTACGACTATGTGCGCACGCACTTGATGCAGCTTGTTGACGCCCCGTTCGATGAGATCGAGGCGGTGTTCAAGGAGCTAGAACAGAACGGCCGGGCCGCGATCGCGACGACCTCTGTGAAGCCCCATAAGATTGTGGTGAAGCGCGCGCTCGACATGCGCTATGTCGGTCAGGAACACCCTGTTACGGTGGAACTGCCGATGCGCATCTTCCAAAAGCAGGACCGCGCGGCGATCAAGCGGCATTTCGACAACGACCATATGCAGCGCTACGGCACTTGTGCGCCAAACGAGAACGCCGAGATCGTCAGTCTGCGTGTCACCGTTGCTGGCCTGATGCGGAAGCCGCCGCAGGAGAAGACCAAAAAAGGTGGCCCCACGCCGCCGAAATTGGCCTCTACAGGGACGCGCAAAGTCTGGTTCGACGGCCGCTTTCGCAACGCGCCGACATATCGGCGAGCGGAACTTTTAGCTGGCAACACAATAAAAGGTCCGGCGCTGATCGAGGAGCACGCCTCGACCACAGTGCTGATGCCCGGCGACCGGATGACTGTCGACGATTACGGCAACCTGTCAATTCGGGTGGCAGGAGCGAGGCAATGACCAAGCGAGCCAAACGCGCCGCTGTCAGGAAGCGCAAGGTCGACCCGGTAACCGTCGAGATCGTTCGTAATGGCGTGCTCGCCGTGACAGAGGAAATGAAAACCAACCTCATGCGCACGGCCTACAACATGATCATCTATGAGGCGCTTGACTTCACCACGGGCCTGTTCACGCCCGCGGGCGAAACGGTGTCAATCGGCATCGGCCTGCCGACCTTTATCCGCGGCATGGCGGAGACCGTGAAAGCGAAAATCCGGCATTTCGGCATCAAAAACATGAAGCCGGGCGACATCTATGTCACCAATGATTCCTACACGACCGGCAGTCACCTCAATCATTTCACTTTTACTCTGCCGATGTTTCATAAGGGCAAGCTCGTGGCGTTTTCCTGCTGCATGGCGCATTGGCTTGATGTCGGCGGCGTGCTCGGCGGCATGACCACGGATATTTACTCAGAGGGCATCCAGATCCCGATCGTGAAGTACCAAGATCGCGGCAAGGTCAATCAGGATCTGCTCGACATCATTCGGATGAACGTTCGCTTGCCGCCGCGCGCGATGGGGGACCTTCGCGCCCAAGTGACCGCCGTGAAAACCGGCGAGCGGCGGTTTCTCGAGCTCTTGGATCGCTACGGGCAGCAAGCCGTGATGAATTCGATCGCCGAGATCATGGATCGCGCCGAGGCTGCTGCGCGCGCCCGGACTTTGACAATTCCCGACGGAGTCTACGAGGCGGAATCGTGGCTCGACGATGATGGCGTTGATATCGGCAAGCGCATTCCGATCAAGGTCCGGGTGACGGTCAAGGGCGATGAGATGACGATCGACCTTACCGACGTTTCGAAGCAAGTGCGCGGCTTCTTCAATTCCGCGGTCACGACCGGCTACGGCTGCGCTCAGGTCGCTTATAAGTGCATCACCTCACCAACCGACTATCCAATCAACGATGGCGCTTTCCGCGGGCTCAAGGTCATCATTCCACCCGGCCGCATCGTCAGCGCCACGCGCCCGGCGCCGATGCGGCTTTGGATGTGCTTTCCCATGACCATCATCGATACGATTTTTAAGGCACTGCAGCCTGCTATCCCCGATCGCGTAATCGCCGGGCATCACGCCGATCTGGTCGCGCCGAGTTTCCACGGCTTCAATCCGATGACCTCGGAGTTTTTCATCGGTAATTTTGGCCCCCTCGGCGGCGGCTGGGGTGCCAAGAAAACCGAGGATGGCGTATCGGCAACCGTCTGTCTGAACGACGGCGACACCCATAATGGGCCGAATGAGCAAGCCGAGGCGAAGTTCCCGATTCTTGTCGAGCGCTTCGAACTTGTTCCTGATTCCGCCGGTGCCGGGCGTTATCGCGGCGGTCTCGGCGTCGCGCGCACTACCCGCGCGCTTTCGCCGATCATCGTCAACACCCAAAGCGACCGTTCGAAGTGTCCGCCATGGGGCCTCGAAGGCGGCGGCGACGCCGCCGGCAATGCCATTGCCTTCCGGATCGGGAGCCAGTGGAAGACCGACTTCCCGAACGCCAAAGTGCTGGTAGCTCAACTGAAGACCGGCGACGCGTGGCGCATCTCCTCGGGTGGCGGCGGCGGTTATGGCTCGCCGTTCGATCGCCCGGCCGAGGATGTGCGCGAAGACGTGTGCCAGGGCTATGTTTCAGTTAAAGCAGCGGCGGAACTCTACGGTGTAATCATCGATCCTGCTACTTTTGAGATCGATCGCGCCGCGACGGAGCGCTTCCGGTCTTCCTCTGCAGGTTTGGCGGCGAAGCGACAGACGAAATAATCATTCTATGATCGGCGAGCCTTGATCGGCTCCAAACAGAAAAATTTGGGGGGAATATCATGGCTAACATCGCGGAGTTGAAAGAGCGCGGCGATATGCGCCACGTCGTGGCGCGGCTTGAACGGCTGCCCTACAGCTCCTGGCATCTGAAAATGCGGCTTATCATCTGCACCGCATGGTTCTTCGATGCGTTCGACTCGATCACCATCGCCTATGTGCTGCCTCCGATTATCGGCCTATGGCATCTCAATCCGCAGCAGATCGGCCTGCTGATTGGAATCGGATTTGCCGGTCAATTGGTGGGCGCGATCGGATTTGGCTGGCTTGCCGAACGCTGGGGCCGCCGCCTCTGTATGTTGATCACGCTACTTATCTTCTCACTTGGCGCATTGGCCTGCGCCGCGGCGACCAGTTACGAGCAACTGTGGTTGCTGCGTTTCATTCAGGGCATCGGTCTAGGCGGCGAAATTCCCTTGATGGCGGCCTATCTGAATGAATTCGCCAGGGCGGAAAACCGCGGGCGCTTTTCGCTCTCGGTGCAAGTGTTGTTTGCGATTGGCCTATTGGTCGTCGCGCTGGTCAGCGTTTATGTCGTGCCGCATTGGGGTTGGCGGTGGATGTTCGTCATTGGCGCTATTCCAGCGCTGGTCGCTATTCCAATGCGGACGGTACTGCCGGAATCGCCGCGCTGGCTGGCCAGCCAGGGTCGCAGCGACGAGGCAGACCGCGCTTTGACGCGGATCGAAGACGCCGCCGCGCGAGACGGTAAGCTCGTGCCGCCGCTGCCGAAAGATTTGCCGGAAGTGCCTAAGGCACGTCCGCGCATTATTGAATTGTTCAGAGGCATCTATCTGCGTCGCACCATATCAGTGTGGTTTATTTGGATCGGCGCTTATTTCGTGTCCTACGGCATCACCGCCTGGGTGCCGTCGCTGTTCCGTACCATCTATCATCTTAATGTAGAGCAATCGTTGATTTATGGGTTGATCATAAGCGCCATCGGCCTTTGCGGTACAATATCCGCGATCTATCTCATCGATACGATTGGGCGCAGGCCGTTGCTCATGCTTAGCCTCGGCGGGTGTTCCATTCCGCTCATTTCCTTCGCGTTCCTGCCGCAACTGACAGCAGCCGGCACGCTTGCGGTCGCCACCGCCGGATTCCTTTTTCTCAGCGCATCGCTCATATCGCTCGCCACCTACACCGCCGAAATTTACCCAACACATTTGCGCGCTCTCGGTGGCGGCGTTGCCAGCGCATGGCAGCGGGGCGCTTCGATGGTCGGCACGACCGTCGTTGGATTGATTTTGCCGTTGTGGGGCATCAATGCGGTCTTTGTGATGTTCGGGCTGTTCGCGCTGATGGGGGCGATCGTTACATTTTTCTTCGCTGACGAAACCCGAGCGAAGGTTCTCGAGCGTGTATCGCCTGTTTAGTCCGGCGCTAAGTCTCGGGGCGGGGCACGAATAGGCCGAGTGGATCAAACTAAGAAGCCCACCAAACCCGCGAATCACGGTAAATGTGGCGGCGCTGCCGGAAACGAAGCGGGGCGGCGCCATGCGCAAGGTCGCTTTATTGCTTGGGATGTTTGCGCTGACTAATTGCGCCGAACAAACGACTTATTTGCGCACCGACGGGCAGGATATGGCCGGCAACGCTGCCCTTCATCAACAATTTGAGCTTGATCGCGTGAACTGCCAAACCGAGCCGGGGGACGACCAGGACTGCATGGCGGTCAAAGGTTATGTCGCAGTGCCGAAGGATCAGGCGGCGGCCAAGCAGCGCCAACTCGCTGCAATTGCCGCCCAAAACGCGCAGCAAGAAACCGTCTCCGAGCCGCCCCCGCTACGATCATCAACACCGCCTAAAAGCTTGGCGGCTAAGAAGCAGAAGCCAAAGCCGCCAAAGAGCGCGCCAACGTCCTCGCAAAACTGACAGCGCGAGTGATGTCGGAGCACGCGTCCGTTCAAGATTTCACAGCAGGATTTTGCTGGGTTGTTTCGGGCTGATCGCTGCGCTCCAATATTCGCGACCTGTCGCGCAAGACCACCAAACGCTCTGGATTATTTTTAACGGCGGCTTTGTAGAGCGCGCGAGACGTGGCCAGGCTATGGTGCTGCACGAGTACGCGTTCGATGCCGGCGCGCTCGCCACCATCGCGGAATAATTCAATGGTGTACTTGCCTTGCACACAATAATTTTAGCGCAGGCGATAGCAGGCGTATATGCGGCCGCGAGCCGTGGCCCATCGCTCGCGCGGGGCATCAAAATTAATGACGATGCGGCGCGAGTTCCTGAGGGAGGGACCGTCGCGTCAACCCGCCTTCCTCGATCCATTTCTGGGTCGATTGCGCCGCCCGCTCGATTAGCTCCCTAGATTTTGAAAAATCGAAAGGCGATACCGCGAGCGGGCAAAGCGTCGGCACCAGATGAACTTGAATACCTTCGGACATACGATCGAGCTCATAGATGAGCTGCCAGGCAATCATCAGCGTGATCGCATGCAGGGCTCGGGCGATCGCTCCCTTCGGCGGTTCCTTCAACGCGCAGGCGTAGCCCGTGGGCAGTATGATAATCCGCGAGGCGCCAAGGTCGGCCGCCAGGCGCACCGGGGTATTGGCCGCAACGGCTCCGTCCATCAGCGTTTCGCCGTTGATATCCACGGCGAGAAAAACGCCTGGAATCGCCGTGCTTGCCAAAATCGCGTCGACCGCAGGACCGCTCGACAGGCGAATACCGATGCCCTGCTGGGTCGTCGCCATAATATGAAGCGGAATTTGCGTGTCTTCGATCCGCGAACAAGGCAGATTTGTCTCGATCACGCGACGTAGCTTGCTCGGATCAACGATGTATCCCCGATGCCTGATCAGGCCAAAGGCGCTCGTGAAGGTAAAAGGAAAAATGTCCGCGCGCCGCAGCCCCGACCAGATCCGCTCCAACCTTGCCACGCATTCGGCGTCTGGCGCGCTGGCAAAATAGCTGGCGTTGATCGCGCCAACCGAAGCGCCGACCACGAAATCCGGTTTTAGTCCGTAAGCTAACAGGACGCGCAACATGCCAACCTGGATCGCGCCGAGGCTTCCCCCGCCGCTGAAAACAAACGCGGTTTTTCCTCCAGCCATCGGAGAAAGCCCTTCGGATCAT
>JBPYFG010000150.1:0-4749 GCA_051986365.1 Xanthobacteraceae bacterium | reverse complement strand
TGCTCGACCCGATCGCCGACAAGCTTCTGGTTGCGTCCTGCCTTTTGATCCTCGGCGCCGAGAAGACCATCCATGGCTGGTCGCTGTTGGCGGCGATCGTTATTCTGTGCCGTGAAATTCTGGTCTCGGGCCTGCGCGAATATCTTGCGGAGTTGCGGGTCAGCGTGCCGGTCACCCGGCTCGCCAAATGGAAGACAACGCTGCAACTCGTTGCGGTCGGTTTTTTGATCTGCGGCGAAGCCGGCGATGCAATTGTGCCGGTGGTCACCAAGATTGGCATTATTCTGCTGTGGCTCTCCGCTTTGCTGACGCTCTATACCGGCTGGGATTATTTGCAGGCCGGATTGCATCACCTGACACAGGAGGACGCGTGAAGGTTCGTTATTTCGCCTGGGTGCGTGAGCGCGTCGGCAAAACCGAAGAGGATATCGACCCGCCTGCGGGCGTCGCGACGATCAGCGATTTGGTGTCCTGGCTCGCGCGTCAGGGCGAGGGGTACGCGTACGCTTTCGAAAATCCAAATGTCGTGCGCAGCGCGATCGACAAGCGCCACGTGCGCCCCGATGCGAGGATTGCAGGGGCAAACGAAATCGCGTTTTTCCCGCCGATGACCGGCGGTTGACAATCAACCCTGTTCCCAGTGGGGAGAGGGTTGGGTGAGGGGGCTCACGCAGTAGGAGATTTATTTGCTAATCGAAACCCCCTCACGCTCGCTCGATCTCTCCCAATGGGGAGGGTGATGGGGTAGCGGAATGACCGTCATCATCCGTCTGCAGCGCGAACCATTCGACGCCGCCAACGAGATCGCGGCACTGACGCGCAACCGTACCGATATTGGCGCGGTGGTCACATTTGCCGGGATTTGCCGCGCCGACGAAAACGGCGAACCGATCGCCGCGCTCAATCTCGAACACTATCCGGACATGGCCGAAGCCGAGATCGGCCGCCACATCGAGGCGGCACGCCGGCGCTGGCCGCTCCTCGGCGTCACCGTCATCCATCGCTACGGCCGGATCGTGCCCGGCGAAGGCATTGTCCTGGTAGTCACGGCATCGAGTCATCGCGAAGCGGCATTCGCAGCTGCCGAATTTTTGATGGACTATCTTAAAACCCGCGCGCCGTTCTGGAAGCAGGTTGAGAAGCCCGGCGGCAAAATAGGTGACGAAATCTGGGTCGAAGCCAAGGCCAGCGACGATAGCGCCACCGAGCGCTGGACGCCTGCGGCCAAGCGCGAAACCGCAAGGTGATCCCGGCTTACTCTGCTGCGGCGCGCGGCGGTGAGGCAACGGTCAGCCTTGAGTTGCTAGCCGCTTCCTAGCTCAGCACGTTGAGCGATTTGATAAACTTACCGACGCCGCCGACCTCGGCGCAAAACGGGCCGAGTTCAATGATCTCCTCGCTAGAGAAGTGCCTGGCGAGTTCCGCATAGACTTCATCCTTGTCGATGGCGTGCTCGCCCTGTTTGAATAGGCCGCCGTAGCGTAAACCCGCCACATGTCGTGAATTGCGTGTGAACGCACATGCGGTGAAAAAAACTACACGTTACAGGGCAGGCCGCTGCTTCGTTGAAAGGAAAGACGCCAATGCCGATCAAAGGCCTGGTCTTCGACGCCTATGGCACGCTGTATGACGTGCACTCGGTTCACGCCAAAACCGAAGAGCTTTGTCCCGGTAAGGGTGATCTGATCACTCAGATCTGGCGGCTCAAGCAGCTTGAATATACCTGGTTGCAGACCGCGCTGCAGGGCTACCGCGATTTCGATTTTCTAACCGAGGCGTCACTGGTTTTCGCCTTGCGCGCGGCCGGGGTCGAGCCAAGCCAGAGCATTATTAAGCCGCTCCTCGAAAAATATCTTGATCTCGATCCTTTTCCCGAAGCCAAGCAAGCGCTTGGCGTGCTCAAAAGCCATGGCGGCTATCAGCTTGCAATTTTGTCGAACGGCAGCACCACTATGCTGACAGCTTTGGTCAAGAATTCCGGCCTTGATGCGTTTCTCGACGAGACCATAAGCGTCGACGGCGCGCGCAAATTCAAACCGCATCCGGAATGCTATGCGCTGGTCGAGGAGAAGCTCGGACTCAAGACCGATGAGGTGCTGTTCATCTCGTCCAACAGCTTCGATGTCGCCGGCGCGAAACATTTCGGCTTCAAGGTCGCCTGGATTAGGCGCGGCGGGGCTGCCGCGCCCACCGGGTCGATCGGGCCCGCGCAAATGTATCGGCTGTTGCGCGGCAGTGCTGAAAATCTCGGCTACGCACCGGATCACACAGTCGCTGCCTTGACCGATCTGATCACTCTCTTGTGAGCGCGACCGTAATACTTTCAGCGCTTCTCATCACTCTGCCGTGACCCTGAATAACCAGCCGTTTATTCCCGCAACAGTGCGGGAATAAATCCAGGCCGTCGGAAGTCCCTTTGCACACGAACCGGTACAGCTTTTCACAGCGTCGCCGCTAACGCCATCAGCGGCGCCGTCGCGGGAACCGTGTGCGCCGACATTAACGAACCGCTGCTTCGAAGGAGTAGAACATGCTCAAGCTCTTGAGGGGAGCCCTCACCGCCGTCGCGCTTGCGACGGGTTTGTCGGCCATGCTCGCCGTTGCCGTCTCTACGGGATCATCCGCCGCGGCGAACGATCAGGAAATCGCGCAAGCGCTGCGGGCTGGCGGGCTGGTCATTGTTCTTCGCCACGGCGCCACGTTTCCCGACCGCGCGGATACTGACCCACTCAATTTCGACGATATCGCCGCCCAGCGGAATCTGAACGACAAGGGAAAGATGCTGGCAAAACAATTCGGCGATGCGCTGCGTCAGGTCGGCGTGCCTGTCGGCAAGGTCTATACCAGCAAATATAACCGCGGCTACGAGACCGCCGTGCTCGCTGGTTTTAAGAATATCGAAAAGACCGCGGACCTCACCGAAGGCGGCCTGGTCGTATCGCCGAACGAGAACAATCGCCGTGCCGAGGCGTTTCGCGCGCTACTTGCCACGCCGCCGCAAGCGGGCACTGACACCGTTCTCGTCACGCACTATCCGAACATCATTGCGGCGCTGGGCAAGGACTGGTTCGACGTCAAAGAAGGCGAGGCCTCGATCTTTCGACCGGAGAATGGCAGCTATAAGCTGTTGGCGCGCATTCAAATGGATGAATGGCCTCGTATCGCCGCGGCTGCCAAACCAAGCGTGCAGCAATGACGCGTTGTGACTGCGCATAACCGCTGGGGATCTGTCGACAAAGACGTCAATGGCCGGACTTGGTCCGGCCATTGCATTTGTTGCTCCGCGATTTTGAGCGGATACGCCGCTAGGCCGCCGCCGCCTTGCCCTTCGGCTGCACTTCGGCGGTGTAGTCGTTCATCAATTGTTGCGTGATGCGGGCCGGCGTGAATTTCCACTGCGCAATCTCGGCGACCGCGGTCACCTCGGCGGCGGTGCCGGTGATGAAGCACTCGGAGAAGCTCGAAAGCTCCTCGGGCATGATGCGTCGCTCGATCACCTCGATGTTGCGCCGGCGCGCCAGCTGCATCGCGGTGGCGCGGGTGATGCCGGCAAGGAAGCAGTCGGCGATCGGGGTGTGGATCTTGCCGTCTTTGACAAAGAAGATGTTGGCGCCGGTGCATTCGGCGACGCGGCCCTGCCAATCGAGCATCATCGCGTCGGCATAGCCGCGCTGTTCGGCGCGATGCTTGGAGATCGTGCAGATCATGTAGAGGCCGGCGGCCTTGGCAAGGGCAGGGATGGTCTTCGGATCGGGTCGGCGGTAGTCCGCGAGGTCGAGCTTTAATCCTTTGAGCCGTTGCTCCGGATCGAAATAGCTCGGCCATTCCCAGGTGGCGATGGCGAGGTGAATTTTGTTGTTCTGCGCGGAAACGCCCAAGGCTTCAGAGCCGCGCCAGGCGATTGGGCGCACATAAGCATCCTTCTGATCATTCTTGTCGAGAACAAGCTGTTTGGCGGCGTCGATCTCGGCGACCGAATAGGGAATGTCGAAATCCAAAATGCGCGCTGAATTCTTCAACCGTTCGCTGTGTTCGGTGCCTCTGAAAATCTTGCCGCCATAGGCGCGCTCGCCCTCGAACACGCAACTCGCATAATGCAGGCCATGCGTGAGCACGCTGATCTTGGATTCGGCTGTCGGGGTCAGCTTGCCGTCGAACCAGATCAGGTCAGAACGTTGGTCGAAGGGCACTGCCATGGCAATCGCCTCCCTCGCGTCGTTGTGCCCAATGGGCGCCGTACTGCGGGCCGGGATCGGGCTTTTGCACCGAAACCACAGACCGGTTATGGTCTGCGCCGCTTCTTGAGACGGTCAATGGCGGGCTTGTGCGGCTGCTGGCCGGCAAGTGCGGCACAAAAAGCTGCGGCACTGCCAAAGCGGCACTGTCCCGGAGCGACCCGGCTTCGAAACGATCTTGCATTGGCAACTTAACAATCGCGCCAAAATATGTCAACATAGCTGACCTAATGGCCAATATCAGCATCATACGAAGCTCGCGTTCGGCTGCCGCGGCAGCCGGTCCCGGCACGCCGGCGGACGAACTCTACTTCGACCTCATTGAGCTGTTGTTCTTTGCTTACCGCGATTTCGTCAGCGACCCGGACGAGGTGCTGGCCAAGCTCGGCTTTGGCCGCGCGCATCACCGCGTCTTGCATTTCGTCAACCGCAATCCCGGCATGAAGGTTGCGGAGCTGCTGGAAGTTCTGAAGATCACCAAACAGTCGCTCGGCCGCGTACTCAAGCAGCTGAT
>JBPYFG010000149.1:0-4848 GCA_051986365.1 Xanthobacteraceae bacterium | reverse complement strand
AATCCCGGCGAAGAAGCTCGCCAGTGACTGATTGGACTTGCCCCGTTTTCGTGGAGAGGTTCGGTGTTGGGTCAGTGTAACTGATGTGCGGTTGCGTCGTCCTCCTTGTCGATGCAGTTCCTTGGTTCGGCCCCAGCGGAGCCCGTTCCTTCATCCCGGCCCATGCGAAGGCTCTGCCGTCGCGCACAGTCCCTGTCAAGCACGCGTGTTTTGCGCGCCCGCGAGGGCTTGTGCTTGATAGGGGCGAGCACGGCGGCATGATTGGGCTGGCCGGGCGAGGATGGTGACCTCTTCTGCGCCATGATCGCGTGCCGGCGCTCGAACGCCGCCGGCGACAGATATCCGAGCGCCGAGTGCCTGCGCCGTGGATTGTAGAAGCCTTCGATGAAGGCGAACAGGGCCATGCGCGCCTCCGCCTGGGTCTTGAACCGGCGGCGGTCCAGGAGTTCGCATTCGAGCGTGGCGAAGAAGCTTTCCGCCATGGCGTTGTCGTAGGCGTCGCCAACCGAGCCCATGGAAGGACGAACGCCCGCCTCGCGGCAGCGGTTGCCGAAAGCGATGGAGGTGTATTGCGAGCCTTGATCCGAATGGTGGATGACACCCTTCGGCTTGCGGACCGCGAGCGCCATGTTCAGCGCCGCCAGCACAACATCGGCATGCAGCGTCAAAGACATCGACCAGCCTACGATCCTCCGGCTGAACACATCGAGAACGATGGCGAGGTAGAGAAAGCCGGACCAGGTTGGAATATAGGTGATATCGGCAACCCAAAGCCTATTGGGCGCTTCGGCCTTGAAGGCGCGCTCGACCAGATCGGGCGCCTGGCGGCCGCCATCGCGCACCGTCGTTCTGACAAAACGGCGGCGGCTGACGCCGGCGAGACCGGCGGCTTTCATCAACCGGGCGACGCGCTTGCGGCTGACGCGCAGGCCGCTTTCGGCAAGCTCGGCGTGGACGCGTGGGCTGCCATAGGTCCCGTGCGAGGCCGCGTGGATGGCGCCGATATAGCGCGACAATCTGGATGAAGACGGCGCGTCAATCAGGATGAGAAGAGGCGGCCGGGCAACTGATGATCGCCGTGTCGCGCTGGCTTTGCAAGCGGGATTGATTGACGGGGCGCGTCAATCAGGTTCGCAGGCCTCCGTTTTCTTGATTGTCGCCTGAGCAGCGGGTCGACCGCGCCCTCGCTTTCGCTCGAGCGCCTCGCGGCGGCGGTAGCTCTCCACGTTCATTTCCAGGATGGTGGCGTGGTGGACGAGGCGGTCGATGGCCGCGAGCGTCATGGCCTGGTCGGGGAAGATCCTGCCCCACTCGCCGAAGGGCTGGTTGGCGGTGATGAGCATGGAGCGGCGCTCGTAGCGCGTAGCGATGAGTTCGAAGAGCACGCTGGTCTCGGCCTGATCCTTGGCGACATAGGCGATGTCGTCGAGAATGAGGAGATCGTAGCGGTCGAGTTTGCGAAGCGCGCTTTCGAGCGCGAGATCGCGCCGCGCGACCTGGAGCCTTTGCACAAGATCGGTGGTGCGGATAAACAGGACGCGCCAGCCATTCTCGACAAGGGCAAGGCCGAGCGCCGCCGCCAGATGGCTCTTGCCGGCGCCCGGGGGGCCGAACACCAGGATATTGGCGCCGTTGCCGAGCCAGGCGTCGCCTGAGGCGAGCGCCATCACGTGCGCTTTGGAGACCATCGGCACGAGATCGAAGTCGAAGGTTGCAAGCGTCTTTCCGGCTGGCAGGCGGGCTTCCGCCAGATGCCTCTCGATGCGGCGGCGATCGCGATCGGCCAGTTCGTGCTCGGCAAGGGCGACAAGAAAGCGAGCCGCGGGCCAACCCTCCTTGTCGGCCTGCTGGGCGAGTTTGGCCCACATCAGTTTGACGCCAGGCAGACGCAGTTCAGTTAGCAGCAGTTCAAGGCGAGCGGCGTCGATCGTATTTGTTGTCATGCCGCCGCCTCCAGTTTGTCGCGAACCGCGGCAAGGTCATCGTAAGCGCAAAGCGGCGCAAGCGTCACCGTCACGGCGGGAGCGGACGAGGCCGCAGATGGGCCGAAGCGCTCGCGCAAGATCGCGAGATCAAGCAGTTTGCCGGAATGAAGCGTCGCATCGATGGCTTGGGCCAGTTCCGCCTCGCAGCCGCGCTCATGGGCGAGCGCAAGCAACTCAACCGCCATCTTGCAGGCGCGCTTGTCGCCGTCGCTGATGCGCAGGGCCTCGAAGGCTTTCCGGTAAGCGGGGTGTGGGAACAGCTGATCGCGGTAGGCGAGATTGCTGAGCGCCATCGGCTTTTTGCGAAGCGCGTGAATGATATGGCGGTAGTCGGCGACGTGACCGCCCTTGACGTCAGAGACCGGCCATCCCCGTTTGAGCGTCGCAACGAGCGTCGAGCCGAGAAAGCATTCGAGCCGGTCGTCATAGAGCCTGACGCGCAAGCGATGGCCGATCAGGCGCGAAGGCGCTGTATAAAACACGCGCCGCAGAATGAAGCCGCCGCTCGATGTGACCGTGACGATCTTCTCCTCATAATCGGCGGTCCGCCGCTTCGGCAGCGGTTTGAGCGTCTCGCGCTCCACCTCGATGCGCTTGCGATTGTGAGCGTTGCGCCGGCCGGCGATCTCGTCAACGAAGCGGCGGTAGCTGGCAAGGTCCTCGAAGTCGCGGCTGCCGCGCAAAAGCAGAGCATCCTCGATCGCTCTTTTCAGATGGCCGTGGGCGCTTTCGATGGCCCCGTTCTCATGGGCAAGGCCTGGATTGTTGCGGCTGGGCGTCATGCCGTAGTGCTGCATGAGGGTCTCATAGCGCCGCGTCAGGTCTTCCTCGGCGCTTCTGTCCAGATTGCGAAACGCCGCCGACAGGCTGTCACTGCGATGCTCATGCGGCGCGCCTCCGAGCGTCCAAAGCGCGTTTTGCAACCCTTCGGCCAGCGCCACGAAGCTTTCGCCGCCAACAACCACATGGGCATGCTCAAAGCCCGAAAACGCGAGACGGAAGTGATAGAGCCTGTGAAGAAGGACGGCGCCCGCAACCGTGACGCCCAGTTCGTTCATATCCGTGAAGTCGGACAATCCGAGCCGTCCCGGCTCGTGGACCTGGCGGAAAATCACATCCTGCTCAGGCCCCTCCACGGCGCGCCAGCCCCGCATCCGCCGTTCGAGCGTCCGGCGGATGTTAGGATTAAGCTCAGGATGCCGCCGCCGCATCTCCTCGAAGACCGCGATCGCCCGGATGCCCGGGGCCGCTTTCAAGATCGGCACGATCTCGGCATCCCAAATCTCAGCCAGAGGATCGGGGCGCCGGCGTCCGCGCGGCGCTTTCCTCTGGGATGGCAGGCGCGGATCGCTCTCGATCCGGTAGCCTGTCGCGGTGCTGAAACCGGCCTTGGCGGCGGCAGCCGCCGGGCCATGGTTCTGTCGATAACGCATATACAGCCTCATCTGGTGGTCGGTGATGTGGAGGCCGGGCAAGCGCTGATCCCTCATTCCTGAGACGAATCAGAAGCTTGACTCCGTCCTGCCCAACCGCCAGACGGGATCGAAAACACGCCGCCGGAAGAAGACCGCCTTCGATCGGGCTACGCCCTCACTGCGGCGGTCTCCTTCCGGTGCTTTCTCACCTTGATTGTCGCTGGCCTCTCACCCTGATTGTCGCGGCGCAAAACGGCCCCAACCGGCCCCAATCATGCGATTTTCGGCTTAAAAACCGGCCGTTTTCGTGCAAAACGGGACGCGCAAAAGTCCGTTAATTATATTTTGGCGGCGGGAATTAATCATGCTCGCCCTTTCGTGGGGCGCCGAAAAACTACTCATATAATTACTTATGGCGCTTTTACAAAACAAACCCAATCTTCACCGGATATTAAGGATGCCCGCCGGATAGGGCCTTCCAGCCATGAAAATCCAAGCCGCGGACTATTGCGCGGTCCGTGTTGAGAACGCCGCCGTCGCAGCCTGGGAAGTAGACCGCAACGCGGAAAGCTTTTGCGCCGATGCGTTCAGCATCGCCAGACTGAGCGAGCCGCTCTTGATGGCGTCGGAGACGCCGCGAGCGACAAGGTCCCTGGCGGCGGCCGGGCTTTCCTTCCCGCCGTCGATCACGATGGCGTCGCATCCCCGGCTGAAAGGGCTGGCCGCGTCGGCGGCGCTGCTTCCGTCTTTGAGGGTGATCAGACAAAAGCGCGGCCCCCGAACGAGACCGTCATACGCCGCGAATGGCTGCATTTCGCTCGTCAGGGTGACGGCGATCGGCATGGCGGGATAGGAGACGAGGAGCGTTTTCAAAGCCCGAACGGCGACATCGCTGCTATCGACAACTGGAACGGTGACGATATTGTCGTCCCTGTGGCCGAGGACGAAAGTCTTGGCGAAAACGCCAGCCTGAAGGGGGCTATCGCTGAAGCTTGCTGAAGGATCGCGCGCGGCGCCCGCAGCTCCGAGCGCCGGGCCGAAGTTTAGATTGAAACCGAGGCCAGCCAGGAAGGCGGCCAGAGAGCGATAGGTCAGGTAGGCATATTCGGGATCGCCTTTGGAGGCCACCTCATGCTCAGAAGGCCAGGTTTCGAAATCCTTGATACGCGGAAATACACCGCTGACGCCGCCGGTTTCGCTGATTGCAAAAAGAGGTTTGGGGCCGCCGCCGCCCTGCCAAAGAGACTTTATGAGCTCTTTCAGCTGACCTTTCGACTGAATGTTGTCGCCGCCGAACATGACGCCGGCGATCAATCCTTCATGGATGAGGCTGCGAATCACTTTCGGTCCGCTGTCCGTGGGCTCACTGCCGCTGAAGCGCATGAGGATGAGCTTTCCGGCGGCGCGGTTGATTTCGGGATCGACAGCCGGGACAGGCGGCTTCTGCG
>JBPYFG010000148.1:0-7184 GCA_051986365.1 Xanthobacteraceae bacterium | reverse complement strand
CGCCCCGCTCGGCTCGATCTACGAATGGCGCGCCGACACCGTCGCGCTTGAGCTCGGCCGCCGCACCCGTGACGACGGCGCTGCCTTGATCATCGATTACGGCCACGCCCATTCGGGATTGGGCGATACGTTGCAGGCGGTCGCGCGGCACTCTTTTACCGACCCGTTGCGCGGGCCGGGAATGGCCGACTTGACCGCGCATGTGGATTTCGAGGCGCTGGCGCAATGCGCCGAGACGATGGGCGCCCGCATCCACGGCCCGATACGGCAGCGCGATTTGTTTCTCCGCCTTGGCATCGACAAACGCGCCGCCGCGCTCAAATCCTCAGTATCGGAGCAGAAAGCCGCCGACATCGAAATCGCATTCTCGCGGTTGATTGCCGGCGGCGAGCGCGGCATGGGTGAATTGTTTAAGGCTATCGCGATCGCGGCGCCGAAGCTCGGCCCATTGCCCGCTTTTGAGACAAGACCATGAAGATCGAGGCTGCGTCGCTGACACTGACAGGAATCCGCCACGGCTTTTTCACGCGAGCGGGCGGCGTCTCCAGCGGCCTCTACGCGACGCTCAATGGCGGTGTCGGCTCGCAGGACGACGCCGGCAGCGTCGTGGAAAATCGCGCCCGCATGGCGACAGCGCTCGGGGTCGAGCCGCGGCGGCTGCTCACGGCCTATCAAACGCATTCACCCAACGTCGTCGTCGCCGAGGCGCCGTGGACGACCGAGAACCGACCGCAAGCGGACGCCATTGTCACACGCATGCGCGCGCTCGCGATCGGGGTGACCACGGCGGACTGCGGACCGGTCCTCTTCGCCGATCCGCGGGCCGGGGTGATCGGCGCCGCCCATGCCGGCTGGCGCGGCGCTCTCACCGGGGTCATCGAAGCGACCATCGCTGCAATGGAGCGGCTTGGCGCGGCGCAACGCCAGATCCGGGCGGCGATCGGTCCGATGATTCGGCAGAGAAATTACGAGGTCGGACCCGATCTCGTTGCGCGGTTTCAAGCCGAGGATCCGGCCGCTAGCAGGTTCTTCATCCCGGCCGAGCGCGACAGCCACGCCATGTTCGACCTCGCCGGATATATCGCCGCGCGGCTCAAGCGCGCCGGCATCGCCGAGGTGGAGGATGTCGCGCTGTGCACCTATGCCGATCCCGAGCAATTTTTCAGCTATCGGCGCACCACGCACCGTGCCGAAGCCGACTATGGCCGGCACGTGAACGCTATCGCGCTAGCAGGCGAGTGATGCCGGAATATGCGGCGGACGACAGCGACGGATTGAACAGATGCGCATTCCGCCATCTGTCGTCCGCCGTCCGACCTCTGATTTCCGGGTAACCCATTACTAGGCAAGGAGAAAAACCGTCGGGGGAAAGGTTTTGATTCATATTGCCAGCCCCAGACGCGGCTTGTATCAGGGTTTTGCTTTTGTTCCGGCGTGACCTGCGCCGCAACCGTTATCGGGCGGCGCCGCGAGGCGGGTTCTTGTTGTTGCACTTTCTGGGATTATGCGCCGCCACGCGCGCGGCGCCGGAGAGCTGGGGATGACGGGCAAGAACGGAGCCATCAAGCTCGTCGCCGGCAATTCTAATCCTGCGCTGGCCGAGGCCATCGGCAATTACATCGGCACGTCGATGACCAAAGCCGTGGTTCGGCGCTTTGCCGACATGGAAATCTTCGTCGAAATTCTGGAGAACGTGCGCGGCGCTGACGTGTTCGTGATTCAGTCGACGTCGTTTCCCGCCAACGATCACTTAATGGAATTGCTAATCATCATGGACGCGCTCCGGCGCGCGTCGGCGCGGCGCATCACCGCCGTCCTCCCATATTACGGTTACGCACGGCAGGATCGCAAACCCGGACCGCGCACGCCGATCTCGGCCAAGCTCGTCGCCAATCTCATCACCCATGCCGGCGCCGACCGCGTGCTGACGCTCGATCTGCATGCCGGCCAGATTCAGGGCTTTTTCGATATTCCCACCGACAATCTGTTTGCCGCACCGGTGATCACGCGCGATATCCGGCAACGCTTCGATCTGAGCAAGGTTATCGTGGTGTCGCCGGACGTCGGCGGCGTCGTGCGCGCGCGCGGCCTTGCCAAAAGAATCAACGCCCCGCTCGCGATCGTCGATAAGCGCCGCGAGCGGCCCGGCGAGTCCGAAGTGGCGAATGTCATCGGCGATGTCGGCGGCGGCACCTGCATCTTGGTCGACGACATCGTCGACTCCGGCGGCACGCTGGTGAACGCCGCCGACGCGCTGCTCGATAAGGGCGCCAAAGAGGTCTACGCCTACATCACCCACGGCGTGTTGTCCGGCGGCGCGGTCGCCCGCATCGGCAAATCGCGGCTCAAGGAGCTCGTCATCACCGACTCGATTCAGCCGACGAAAGCGGTCACCGAGGCAAAAAACATTCGCGTCCTGTCGATTGCGACGCTGATCGGCGAAGCCATCAGCCGCACCGCCGCCGAGGAATCGGTCTCGAGCCTGTTCGATTGAAACTGAGATACACACATCGTCATGGCCGGGCTTGTCCCGGGCAATCCACGTCTTGCTTAAATAAACGGGTGGAACGAGGCGGCTGGATTTATTTCATGACCAACCGGCGCAACGGCATTTTATATGCTGGCGTCACCAACAATTTACCTCGGCGTACTTTCGAACATCGTGAAGGTCTGGTTGACGGATTTACAAGGCGCTACGCACTGAAAGAGACTTATTTATAATGAGCGCTTCGACGATATTCGATATGCGATGCAACACGAGAAGACCATTAGGCATTGGCCCCGCGCGTGGAAGGCTCGTTTGATTCACAGTATGAACCCGGAATGGAATGACCTTCACGAGACGCTGATCTAATCCTTCTGATAATGCTCGCTCTCGAATACGCTAAAGTCGTGGATGCCCGGCACAAGGCCGGGCATGACGACTAAAATCACCGGGCAATCAATGTTCCGAACATCAATCAGGCGCAAGATCGTTGGCATCGCCATGGGGCTGGTCGTCCTCATGATAGCGACGTCCGTCTTGTCGATGGTGATGGCAAGCAAAGTCGGTCATCTCTTAGATGAACTCAGCAACAAATATATCCTGGCTTACGGTCATTTGGCCCGAGCCAACATTCGGTCATTGGAGCGTTCGCTTGCCCTCCGTCGCATGGTCATTATGAAAATGCAGAACCCTCCGGATGAGGCGGGCTACGCGGAACGTCTGCAGAATTACCAGCAAATGGAGAATAAGGTCGAGGAAGAAGCGGACGCGGCACGCAAGCTTATCGCCTCGATCATCGACGATGTCAGCACGCCGTCAGACAATGTCGCGCTGACGCGCATCGATACCAACATCGATAACGCGGTCAACGAGCTGCATCGGCATCTGAACCAAGAAAACGCTCAACTTCTGAGCCAACTCGAAGCGAAGGACTTTGTTGAAGCCAGACGCACGCTTGTGCGGACGGATCAGGCACGCGATGAATTCAATCAGAAGATCGAGGAAATACGCGCCGACATGTTGGGTCAGGTTGGTGCGAGCGCGTCAGTGGTGCTGCGCAACCAACAACACGCAATTCTGATCACGATTGTCGTGACCGCCCTTGCTGCCGCACTTGGATTGCTTTTCGCGATCCTGGTGAGCGGCGGCATTACACGCCCGGTCCGGCTGCTCCTGGAGGGTACCCGCGAGGTTGAAGCCGGCCACCTCGACCGCTCGATCGAGGTCATCACGCACGACGAAATTGGCCAACTCTCGGCTGCGTTCAATCGCATGGTCGAGCAATTGCGTCACAAAGAGCGCATTCGCGAGACGTTTGGCCGATATATCGATCCGCGCGTGGTGGAAGGTTTGATCAATCAACCGAAATTAGCGGCCACGGAGGGCAAGCGGCGCGTCATGACGATCATGTTTTGCGACATGAAGGGATTTACGACGCTCAGCGAAGGTATGACGCCGCAAGGCCTTGTGAAGGTTATGAATCGCTATTTGTCGACCATGTCCGAGCCGATCCGGCGCCACGGCGGCGTGATCGATAAGTATATCGGCGACGCCATAATGGCGTATTGGGGCCCGCCCTTCGTCGAGGAAACGGACGAGAGCCAATTGGCGTGCCTTGCCGCTATCGAAATGATCAAGCGGATTGCCCCGTTGCGCAAGGAAGTGACGGAACTGCTCGGCGTTCGCGTTATCCCAACCGAATGCGATGTCCGCATCGGCGTCGCCACCGGTGAAGCCCTGGTCGGCAGCATCGGGTCAGAAGTCATGATGAACTATACGGTGATGGGCGATACGGTGAACCTCGCCGCTCGGCTGGAGGCCGCGAACAAACTATATGGCAGCCGCTCGCTGATCGCGGCAGCAACAGTCGCGAAGACGGACGAGACAATTCAATTCCGTGAAATCGATCGGTTGATGGTGGTTGGCCAAACCCAACCGCAAGCGGTTTTCGAGCTGCTGGGGCGAAAGGGCGAACTGACCCCGAAACAGGATTTATTGCGAACGCGGTATGCCGACGGGCTTGTCGCCTATCGGGCCCGGCGGTGGGACCAAGCGCGCGCCGCCTTCCATGCCGTATTGGAAGCGGTCCCGACCGACGGACCGTCGCTGACGCTGCTCAGCCGCATCGATCATTTGCAGGAACATTCACCGGGTGCCGATTGGGACGGCTCGTGGCGGCTTGAGAACAAATAATCGCGTCGCGCCCCAGTAGAACCGATACCGCCGACGATTTTGCCCACCTCAATCGATCGTCGCATGTCGGCAGATCGGAAAGTGGCACATCCCCGACATCGACGCGGCGATCGCTCGCGTCCGCGATCCGGTGACAAGCCAGCGCCAATGCTGGGGCGCGGGCCCCACCCCCCGAGTCAACTTGTCGCAGGGTCAGTTGTGGACGGCGATTCAATGAGGATTGTGCGAAAGCCGCAAATCATTTCATGAGTGCCGGTACCGATGCCAGGACAAGGCGTTGGGGCGGGTTTTGGTGGAAAGAATCGAGCCGTTTATAGTCGACGAACGGACTGATTCGCGGCTTCCCGTCAATCGGCACGCAAAAGTCGCTCCTGCGTCAAAATGCAGCCGGTATTTGGGAACGGTGCTGTGGCGTGCGTTCCACCCAAGGGGACAGAGTGGAGACGGCATGGCCCTTATCGAATCGACGCACGATAATCGTGGCAGTCCGCTCGACGTCGTCGAGCATATGGCTGCCGGCAATAACTGGCCGTTCGAACGGGCCGGCGAGGACGAGATCGGTCTCGTCGTCACCGGCCGCTGGACCAATTACCAGGTGTCGTTCACCTGGATGCACGAGATCGAGGCGCTGCACTTGGCTTGCGCCTTCGACATGAAGGTGCCGGAGCCGCGCCTGGCCGATGTGCAAAAGCTGATCGGGCTCATCAACGAACAGATGTGGATTGGGCATTTCGACGTCTGGACGCAGACCGGTGTCGTCATGTTCCGCCATGCTTTGGTGCTCGCCGGTGGCGTCACGGCGTCCGGCCGCCAATGCGAAGCGGTTCTCGCAAGCGCACTCGATTCCTGCGAGCGCTATTTCCCGGCCTTCCAATTTGTCATCTGGGCGGGCAAGTCGGCGCGCGAAGCCATGGAATCGGCAATGTTCGAAACCACAGGCGAGGCGTGACCACCGCGGGGCCTACTCCCGAAGCAACGCCGGAGAGAAATCCGAACGCAACTTCGGATGCGGATAACAACTTGCGCGACTTCTCCGGTCTGATTGCGCTCATTGGCGCCGGCAAAATGGGCGGCGCGCTACTCGATGGCTGGCTGCGCCTTGGTCTAGATCCGCGCAAGCTTGCGGTGTTGGAGCCAGAGCCGCTTCCCCCTATCGCCGCCCTCGCCGGTCGCGGCGTTCGGCTTAACCCCGGCGCTGAGACGCTGCGCCAGGCCAATGTCGTCGTCATCGCGATTAAGCCGCAGGCAGCCGCCGAGGCGCTGAGCCCGCTCGCCGAGAACGTTTCTCCTTCCGCTTTGATCGTCTCGATCATGGCCGGTCGCACGTTGCACTTTCTCTCCACCATTTTTCCTCGCGTCGCGGCGATGGTGCGGGCGATGCCCAACACTCCCGCCTCGATCGGCCGCGGCATCACGGTTGCGGTGGCCGCGAAGGCGGACCAGCGGCAACGCCAAATCGCACATCGCCTGCTCGGCGCGACCGGCGCCGTGGAATGGGTTGAAGATGAAAGCTTGATGGACGCGGTAACGGCGCTCTCAGGCTCCGGACCGGCTTATGTCTTCCTGCTTGCCGAAGCGCTGGCGCAAGCCGGCGCAGCGGTCGGCCTGCCGGCCAAACTCGCCGAGAAGCTTGCCCGCGAGACCATAGCCGGCTCGGGCGAGCTGTTGCATCAATCGCGCCAGGATGCGGCGACGTTACGCCAAAACGTGACCTCGCCGGGCGGCACAACCGCCGCCGCATTGGCGGTCCTGATGCGCCGCGATGGCCTCATCCGGCTGATGAGCGAGGCCATTGCCGCCGCCACCGCACGGTCACGCGAACTGGCATGATCCCGAAAAGTGGATGCCGGGTTCCCGCCTGCGCGAAGCCTTGCTATCGGCTTATCCTCTCGGTCAATGCTTCGGCGGGCGAAGACAGGTCGGAAAAGGTCATGCTTAAATAAAAAGCTAAAGCGAAATGTCGATTGAGTCATTTTGCTTTAGCGGCTGATTTTCGCCGGCGATCTGCGGCCCGGATTCTGCGGCCTTGGAACGATCGCGGCGCTCACATACATTTACATGTGCGAGTGGGATGGCGCGGCGGACCGTTTGAGGATTGATCGCTTCACTGAGAGCGAAACGGAGTATTGCCCCATGGCACGTAGACCGGCACGTAAATCGGCATCTGGATCGGCACGCAGATCGGCGCGCAAACCCTCGGCTCCATCCTCCGAGCATCAGGCCGCCGCCTCGCCCGCGGGCGATCGCGAAAAGATCATTGCGGCATTTCTCAACCTGCTCGCCGAGAAACCGATCGAGCGGATCGGTTTTGCCGAAATCGCCGAAGCTTCCGAAACCTCGCTGGCGCAACTGCGTAGCGAATTTCCCTCCACCCTAGCTATTCTGGCCGCGCACGTGAAATCCGTCGACCGCACCGTGTTGAGCGAGGACTTTGGCGACGTCGAGGAAGAGCCGGCGCGGGAGCGCCTGTTCGATGTGTTGATGCGCAGGATAGAAATTCTCGCGC
>JBPYFG010000147.1:0-9785 GCA_051986365.1 Xanthobacteraceae bacterium | reverse complement strand
GTCACCAGCACCGCGCCGACTTTGCCGGTCGAGCGCGCATAACCTTCGGCGGCATGCACCGCGCCCTGTTCGTGGCGCACCAGAATGTGCTGCACTTTGTCTTGCTGAAACAGCGCGTCGTAGATCGGCAGCACCGCGCCGCCGGGATAGCCGAAAATGTACTCGACGCCCTGATCGGCAAGCGCCGCGATCACCATTTCCGCGCCGGTCATTTCACTCATCGCACTCTCCATTGACCCGCCGCAAATTCCAGCCGTTGAACGGGTACCAATCCGGATAAATAAAAAAGGGCCTTGAAGGCCCTTGGTCGCGCACCGCCACGTCTCGCGGGTGGGCTTAGCCACCCCCGGCGGTGCGCTTCGATACGAGGATCAGTGAAACGAACGGACGCACGTGTCTGCCTCTGTTTGTTCGTCTCCGAATGCGGGCGGTTATAAGCATTGTGTCATGCTGGGTCAAGGTAATTGCGGCAACAATTTGGCTTGCACGCTCGGCGCCGCGTTCAAACTGTCGTTTGAAATCGTAATGGCGCGGCAAAGTGAAATCGTTAACCAATCTTAACTGTCACAGCGCGGCCGCGATTTCGCGCGATCGCGGCCTTTAATTTTCCCTGCGCTGTTGCTGCATTACCGCAGTCGGGGCGTGAGCGTTGTTGAGTTTTCTCGATCACGCGCCGCCGGTTTTCTCGATAGAGGAGACACGGATGGGGAACATGTTCGCAGCATATCGGATTGGCGCGGTTCTGCGCGGTGCGGCCGTTGTTGCCTTAGGCCTCGGTTTATTGGTTGCGCCGCTCGCGCCGGCCAAAGCGGTGCCGCCGCCGGGCTCGGCCTTTACGTCCAACGACGCCATTCTCAAGTGGATCAACGGCTATCGCCACCGGCCCGATCCGGAGCGCTTGCCGAGCGTGGTGCGCGCGCTTTCCGCCATGCAAGCGTTCAAGGCGGCGGAAAGCTCCGGTCCCTATGTCGGTTTCATCGCCGGCGTGCTCGGCAGCGATGCAGCGCACGCGGACGATCTGATCGCCAAAATGCTGCCGATCGATCCGGCCGATCACTGGGTCTTGGTGCGTGCCATCGCCTATTCCGGCCTGCCGAATTGGCGCGAATTGCTCGCGACCTTCGTCGACCGGATGGCGACGCGGCGCGCCATGATCGACAAATACCTCGACGGCAAGCTGCCGCGGCTTGAGCAGATCGATTACCGTACCGACAAGCCCGGCATGCTCGACAAGATCAAGTCGACGCTGCACATCGGCAAAGAGCAGAAGAAACCCGTGGCGCTCGAGCCGACGCCGGAGCTGATCGACGTGCTATGGGGCTATTATCTCGCCACCGGCAGCTACGTGCCGATCCAGCACGTGATCAAGCTTCTGCCGCTGTCCAATGACAAGGACAATGTCGACAGTCTCACCACCGGCAGCGCCGCCAAGTTCACGCTGGCCAGCAATGCGGTGCGCGATTCCGATTTGCTGGCGATGTTGAAATGGGCCGACAAGAGTCAGCCCAAAGAAGTCAAGGTAGTGCTCGACGACGTGATCGAGACCGCGGAGACGGTCGACACCGTGCACATGCGCCAGGAGTCGCTCGCCGCGATCGAGGAGCTCAAGACCAAGGGGCCGAACTCCAAACGCGAATTGTCGGGCTGGGGCCAGATCGGCCAGGGCGCGCTGTCGATGGGCTGCGTGGTCGCCGCGGCCACCGGGCAGATCGAATTGGGGATACCTTGCGTGATCGGCGGCGCCGCTTACACCGCCGGCCTGCAATACATGACGCATTAGCTCGTCATTCCGGGGCTATGGATTGCGGGCCTCCTCGTGGAGCCTGTCATCGGGCCACGCGACTTCGCGCGGGCCCGTTGGCTCGGTCCGGGAATGACTATAGCTTTAGACGGCCGCCTCAGCTGCAAATACGCCGCAGCTGCGCCTCGACCGCCGCGGCGGCGTGTTGCGGCTCGACCCACTCGAATTGCGGCAGCTGATTGCGAAACCAAGTAGCCTGCCGCTTAGTGTAGCGGCGCGTGTCGCGCTTCGCCTGCGCCACGGCTTCGTTCATCGCGATCTCGCCTTTGAGGTGACGAATCAGCCATGGCACGCCATGCGCCTTCATGGCGGGGAGGTTGGGATCGAGATTGCGCGCGGCGAGCGCCCGCACTTCTTCCAGGGCGCCGGCCGTCATCATCGCGTCGAACCGCGCGTCGATCCGCAGCCCAAGCTCATCGCGATTCGGCATCAGAAAGACCTTGGCCGCGGTGGCGAGATCGACGCGTGCCGGCGTGTTGTCCTCGTGCCACTCTGTCAACGAACGTCCGGTGGCCAGCACCACTTCGATCGCGCGCGTAATGCGGGCACGGTCGCCGGGTTTCAGCCGCGCCGCGGTCGCCGGATCGCGCTTGCTCAGTTCCGCATGCAGCGCCGCGACGCCCTCGGCGGCCAGCCGGTCGCGCACTTCGCGGCGAATCTCAGCCGGGATCGGCGGCACCGCGGCGATGCCGCGCGTCAGCGTCGAGAAGTAAAGCCCGCTGCCTCCAGTCACGATCGCCAGCCGGCCTTGGCCGAGCGTATCCGAAAGCGCCGCTGCGGCCTCGCCGAACCAGTGGCCGACCGAATAATTTTCCGCGGCGTCGACGTGGCCGTAGAGCCGGTGCGGCACCCGCTTTTCCTCATCCGGCGTGGGTCGCGCGGTAATGATGTGCAGATCGCGATAAACCTGCATGGAATCGGCGTTGATGATGACGCCGCCGCGCTTGGTCGCGAGCTCAAGCGCCAAGGCCGACTTGCCGCTCGCGGTCGGGCCTGCAATGAGGATGACCGTCGACATGCCAGTTCGGATCGCATGACATGTCTTATGTGGCAACGCTTATCTCGGCGCCGCAGCGCCCGGCGGTGACCAAGCCCTTGGTCGCGCGCGTCGCCGATGAACTGCCGCGGGCGCGCATCGGCGCCTGGCTCGATCCGGGCGTTGCCGTCGACATCGTCTTTGACGATCTGCCGGATAAAGCCGGCGTCACGGCGGACGCGCTGAAAAAATTCACGCGTGAACTCCGCGGCGTCATCGGCGCCGCGCCGGTCGACGTCGTCGTTCAGCCGCAGGACAGCCGGCGCAAGAAGCTTCTGGTCGCTGATATGGATTCGACCATGATCGGCCAAGAATGCATCGACGAGCTCGCCGACTATGCCGGCTTCAAGGACCGCGTCGCCGCGATCACCGAGCGTGCGATGCGGGGCGAGGTCGCGTTCGCGCCCGCGCTGCGCGAGCGGGTGGCGCTGTTGCGCGGGCTTCCCGCCGCCACGATCGATAAAGTCATCGCCGAACGCATCGGGCCGAATCCGGGCGCGGCGACGCTCGTGAAAACCATGCGCGCACATGGCGGTTATACTTGCGTCGTGACTGGCGGCTTCACCGCGTTTATGGCGCCGCTGGCGGCGGCCCTCGGCTTCGACGAATACCACGCCAATACATTATTGACCGACGGCGCCGGCCGCCTCACCGGCGAAGTGGCGGAGCCGGTGCTCGGCCGCGAGGCCAAGCGCGACACGCTGCTGGCGCTTCGCGAACGATTGCGGCTGCGCCCGCAAGACACGCTCGCGGTCGGCGACGGCGCCAATGACGTTCCGATGATCGAGGCGGCCGGGCTCGGGATCGCCTTTCACGGCAAGCCGCCCCTACGCGAAACGGCCGGCGCCTGCATCGATCACGGCGATCTCACCGCGCTCCTTTACGCGCAGGGCTACCGGCGTAAGGATTTTGTCGAAGCGGGTTAGGGGCGTTCTGGCGCCTTAATCGAAATTGGAGTCCAAGGTCATGATCCGGTTTGCCAAGATCGCGGTGATCGCGGCGCTCGCCGCGTTCGCGCTCATCGTCGCCTACGACAACGTGTTCGATTACAATTCGAACTACCAATTCGTACGCCATGTCTTGAGCATGGATACGATATTTCCTGACAGTGTATTGAGGTCGCGCGCCATCGACAGCGAACCGATCTGGCGCGCGGCCTATGCATTGATCATCGCCGCCGAGGCGTCAACCGGTTTGCTGCTCGCGCTGGGCGCCGTTGTTTTGCTCGGCCGATTGCGGGCGAGCGCCAAAATCTTCAACCACGCGAAACTCTGGGCCGTGGCGGGGCTCACACTTGGGTTTTGTCTATGGTTTTTCGGTTTTGTCGTGATTGGCGGCGAATATTTCGCGATGTGGCAGTCGAAGCTTTGGAACGGACAGGACGCCGCTTTCCGCATCGCCGGAACGATGCTTGCCGGATTGATTTTCGTCAGCCTGCCTGACGGCGAACACGACTAGGCACTGGCCGAAGCGCTCGCGATTGCCCATCTAGTAAGGGCTTAGCGTCAGAACCAACTTGCCTGCGCGCTCTATGAATAACCAGCACCAGGTAGAGGCCCAAGTACAGGCCCAAATACAGCCTCAGGTACAACCTCAGATACCGCCCCAAGCCTCGAAGCGGCGGCGTGTACGTGCCTTCTTGCTCAGCGATCGAATCGACACCGCCAATCTCGACCATGACGGCGTGGTCTCGACGACGCCGCTCACCTACAAATTCGGCGAGGGCTTTGTCACTTTGTTTCGTTACGGCGTCGCGGTGACCTTGTGTCTTTCGCCCGAGGAGGAGCAACAAGTTCTGCGCACGCTGGAGCCGCGCCTGGTTCGACCGATCACGCCGCCGGAGGAAGAGACATTATTGATCGAGCAGGCGCCGGATAAAGACGACCAGATTTTGCCTGGCGGTCCGCTGCTCCTCAAAACGATTACGCCGGAGCATCTGGTCGTCATCGCCGACGCGCTGTCGAAGAGCGTCGTTCTGGCCAGAGACGAACGCGAAGTCGCCGGTGTGTTCGAGATCGTCGAGCCATTCGCGCGGCAGCTAGCCGAAAAGGGGCGCATCGGCGCCGGGCGGCGGACCATCTTGCGGCACATCGGCAATGCGCTCCTGGTGCAGCACCGGCTGTCAGGACGCGTTGCCGTCACCGAAAAACCCGATGTGGTTTGGGACCGTCAGGACTTGGATCGCCTCTATGCGCGACTCGAGGACGAATATGAGCTGAAAGAACGCGCCGAAGCGCTATCGCGCAAGCTCGCCGTCATCGCCGATACCGCAGAGATTCTCACCGACACGATCGACACCAGGCGGTCGCTGCGGCTCGAGGTCATCATCGTGATTTTGATCGCCGTCGAATTGGCAGTCGCGGCCTTTCAGGTTCTTTATTCGCTGAGTTAACGCAATCGCAATCGCAAAGGGTATAGTTTCGCCGATCGCCGCTCGTTCCGGAGGTCGAAAATGAATTCTTTCGATCCAAATCTTGTGCGCCTCGTCATCAACCTGATCGGCGCCGTATCAGCCCTCGTCGCCGCGGGATTGTGGTTTCGTGCGACGACGGTCAACATGCCGGACCGGCTCGACGCGATCGCCGTGGAATTGCAGCGCGTCGCGCGATGGAACGCCTGGGCCGCGGGCGCGACCTGCATCTCCGCGCTGTCCCAATTTTTGCATTTTCTGTTTACGTCGACGTGATCGGGACGATCACCGGCGGACAAAAATCAAAGCGGAGCACCGCGCAAAAGCCGCACTGTGCAGCCAATTCGGCTACACTCGGCTATCGATTGGAGGGTCATCATGAGGCGCGAAGTCATTGTTGAGCCCCGTGCCGCTCCCGTCGCCAGCGCTTTGGCGTTTGCGTTGGGCGCCGCGGCCGTTGGCGCGATCGCAATAGGAGCGCTCGCCATTGGCCGCCTCGCCATCGATCGTGTGGTGGTGAAGCGGGCGCGGTTTGGCGTATTGGAGGTCGACCAGTTGACGGTTCGCAAATTGCACGTTGGCGAGAACTCGTAATTTTCGGTTCGGCAAGCTGGCGGCTGGCGCAGCCACGCGGTCAAGCTTCAAGACTCACGCTCTTGGTTTCCGGCGTGCGCAGAATCGCGATGATCGCTGCTATCGCATAGAGCATCACGTAACCGCCAATGTACGGATAGGCGTCTTTGACCCCATAGGCGCTCAGAATCTGCCCGGCAACGATCGGGATCAAGCCGCCACCGTAAACCTGCGCGATCTGATAAGCCGCGCTGGCGCCGGACGCGCGATAGCGGGTTGGGAAATTCTCCGTATAGAACGTCGGAATGGCACCATAACCGAAGCCGAACACGAAGCCGAAGCCGATTACATCGGCGATTGTCGCTAAGAAGACGTTGCCGGTGCTGACCAGATAGAAATAAGGAATGGCGAAAACCAGGAACACGACGGCCGCGGTCAGCAAGATCGTTCGCCGGTTGATGGTGTCGGCCAATAGCGAGCCGATCAGCATGAACACGAACATGAATGCCGCGGCGATCAGCCCGATCGTCTCCGGCGTATCGCCGGTAAAGCCGACCGCTTTCATGTAGCTCGTGCCAAATACAAAATAGAGGAAAAAGGCGCCACCGAACATCGCGTTGACCAGCGACGTGCGCAGGATTGTCAACGGCATCTCGCGCCAAACTTGCGTGGACGGATATTTGAGAACGTCAACCTGCGCCTTGTGCCGCTCGAAGACGAAGCTGTCCATGGTGCGTGTGCGGATGATCAAGCCGACAATCGCGACAAGGAACCCGATGATAAAGAAGATGCGCCAGCCCCAAGCATTGAAATTGTCGGCGGTCATGAGCGAGCGCACGAAAATCACTGAGCCGAAGCCGAGCAGAAGCCCGATCGGGATGGCAAATCCGACCCAGGCGCCCCAGAAGGCGCGCAACTTCGATCGCGCCGCTTGTTCGACAACCCATGTCGATGCGGTGCCGAACTCGGCGCCGAAACTGATGCCCTGCAACAGCCGAAACACAATCAGTAATGCCGGTGCGGCAACCCCGATCCGGTCATAGCTGGGCGTTAGCCCGATCAGGAGCGTGGCGACGCCCATCAATATGAGGGCATAGACCATCGCGTCTCTGCGCCCGCGCCGGTCGGCGATATGACCAAAAATCAGCGCCCCAATCGGCCGAATAATGATGCCGAGGCCGTAGACCGTGATCGCAGCGGCAACCGCGGCGAGGCCCGGCAGCTTGAAGAAAACGCCGCCCCACACCGTAGCGGCGATGACGCCGGTGACCAAAAAATCATACTGTTCGATGACCGAGCCGATGATGCTCGCGAGCGCTACCTTGAAGATCTGCTTTTGGTCCGGAAGTGCGATTGCATCGCTCATTGGATTCCCGAAGGGGGTCGTTCTCGTCATTCCAGACCGCCGACGACTGCCCGCGAACCCGGAATCCATAGTCCCGGCGCCGAGATTATGGATTCCGGACTCGCCACTGGGATCCGGAATGACGGCCAGGTCTATTGCAAATTCAGCGCGACGAAACGGGTATCGCCGTTGCCGTTGGAAACCAACAGCACCGCGATCTTCTTACCTTGCCCCTTGAGCTGATCGATGCGCTTTTGCATATCGGCGGGGCTGGCGACGGCTTGGTATTGCACCTCGACGATCACATCGCCGGGCGCCAGCCGCTTGTCCGGATCGGCCGTCGCCACGCTGGCATCGACGCCGGTGACCAGCACGCCGTTCACCGCGCTCTTGATCTTGAACTTGCGGCGCTGGTCGTCGGACAGCTGGGAGAGTTCGAGGCCGAGCGTTTTCTGCACGACCGATTTATCGGGCGGCGCTTCCTGCTTGGCGCTGGCTTCGGCGACCTTCTCGTTGTCCTGCAGCCGGCCGACCGTAACTTTGTGCGTCTCCTGCTTGCCCTTGCGGATGACGACAACATCGACGACCTTGCCGACCGGCGTGTCGGCGACGACGCGCGGCAGGTCGTGCATTTCCTTGATGTCGTGGCCGTCGAACGACACCACGACGTCGCCAGGCTCGATGCCGCCGGGTTTGGCCGGCCCCTTATCGTCGACGCCGGCGACCAGTGCGCCGCGCGCCGGCGAGATGCTCAGGCTCTCGGCGATATCGTCGGTCACCTGCTGGATGCGCACGCCGAGCCAGCCGCGGCGGGTTTCGCCGAACTGGCGCAGCTGATCGATCACCGCGACCGCGCTGTTAGACGGCACGGCGAAGCCGATGCCGATCGAGCCGCCCGACGGCGAAATAATCGCGGTGTTGACGCCGACCACCTCGCCATTGAGGTTGAACAACGGCCCGCCGGAATTGCCGCGATTAATCGCGGCGTCGGTCTGGATGTAGTTGTCGTAAGGCCCGGAATTGATGTCGCGGTTGCGCGCCGAGACGATGCCGGCGGTGACCGAGCCGCCGAGGCTGAACGGATTGCCGATGGCGATCACCCATTCGCCGAGCCGCAGCTTGTCGGAATCGCCGAACTTCACCGCCTTGATCGGCTTGTCGGAGTGCACGCGCAGGAGTGCGAGATCGCTCTTGGTGTCCTTGCCGACCAGCGTCGCCTTGAGTTTGGTGCCGTCATTGAGAATGACATTGATCTCGTCGGCATCGGCGATGACGTGATTGTTGGTCACGACCAGGCCCGACGCATCGATGATGAAGCCGGAGCCGAGCGAGTTGACGCGCCGTGGCGTCTGCTCGTTGCCGCCGCCGCCGCGGTGGTTCTTGAAGAACTGATCGAAGAACTCTTCCATCGGCGAGCCGGGTGGCAGGTCGGGAAGTTCGGTGACGCGCGGGTCGATTTTTTGCGAGGTGGAGATGTTGACCACCGCATCGATCACCTGCTCGGCGACGTCGGCGATGTTTTCCGGACCGCGCGCGGCCGCCGGCTCTGCTGCTGCAAAGGCGAGCACCATGGCGAGCGCCGCGGCAGGCATGAAGTGAATAAATGGATTGCGGTCGAGCGAGCGAGCGGAAAAGCGATGCAAATTCAACGGATCAAACGGCATGGAGGCCGGGGCTCCTGGTCAGGCGAGACATTGGAAATAACGGTTCAGCAAGGTGCTCCCGTCGCGGCTGGGACGCAAGGCCGCAGGGGGTCGAAGAACTAATGCGGCAGATCAATTAGGGTTCGGATTGGGGCGGAATAGCGACTTCTCGTGCGAGGGGTGGCGTTATTCCGGAGCGCGCCGCCGGGCGCGAACCCGCTGCTTACTACGGCGGCGGTTGGGGCTAGGGCGGTGGCCTGTTTTTGTCGCATCGCCGTCATTGGCGCCGCTGGCATCGCTGGTGACAGTTCGCATTGGAATTACGACGGCGCTCGATCTTGCGCACTAGCCGCGCACAAGCCAGACGATGAGCACGCCGATGACCGCCGAAACGATGCCGGCGATGCGCAGCTGACCGTTTGGCGCGGTGAGCACGGTCTTCATCATGTGTTTGGCGCCGTCGGGAAAGGCGGCGAGCACGAGCCCTTCAAACGCAAAGAACAGACCCAGCGCCACGATGAAGTCCGACATCGGCGGTCCGTGTCCGGCGGCTTTAAATTTTGGTCAGCGCTGCGCGCGCGGCGGATTGGATGAAGCCGCCGCTCCGGACGGCGCCGCGCCCGCCGGTGCTCCGGCCGCGGCCGTGCCGTCCAGCATCGCCTTGCCGGTTGGATCGCCGAAGAAGCGGAAGAAGTCGCCTTCCGGGCGGAGCACCAAATGCGTGTCGCCATGCTGCATGCTGCGCTCATAGGCCTGCATGGTGCGATAGAAGCTGAAGAAGTCGGCGTCCTTGCCATAGGCTTCGGCAAAGATGCGGTTGCGCTCGGCGTCGCCTTGGCCGCGGATGTTTTCCGACTGCGAATTGGCTTCGGCGAGCAGCACCGTGACGTCGCGGTCGGCCCTGGCGCGGATTTCCTGGCTCTTCTGGCTACCCTGGGCGCGGAACTCGGCGGCTTCGCGCTGCCGTTCGGTCTGCA
>JBPYFG010000146.1:0-8906 GCA_051986365.1 Xanthobacteraceae bacterium | reverse complement strand
AATCTGCGGCTCTGGTTAGCGGAATTCAAGAAACGCCTGCGCGAAGGCTTGGTCGCACAGATCCGCGCGATTGTCGCCCGCGAGGGCATGAGCGCAATGAGCGGGATCGTGAGTCTGGCGATCGTGTTTGCGACCATCAGCGTGGTAGCGCTGCAAAACGTCGGCGATACGGTCCTGTTGGTGGGGCTCGCGACCACCCTGCCGCGCCAGATCGAAATGACCTACGAACTGCATTTGCTCGCCACCGGCTGGAACGACTTCATCGCGATC
The DNA here is from genome assembly GCA_051986365.1 of Xanthobacteraceae bacterium. Lineage (GTDB taxonomy): Bacteria > Pseudomonadota > Alphaproteobacteria > Rhizobiales > Xanthobacteraceae > BOG-931. Next base: position 8,636 of record JBPYFG010000146.1, on the reverse strand, counting down.
TGGACTCGATTCGGCGGCGTTGCCGCCAACATGCTGCCCGAACCCGAGGCCGATTTTGACAAACGCATCAAGTTCGACCGGCTGGTCTTGCGCGAGGGCGACCATGCCAACGTCGTCTCGTCCTTGAGCGATGCCTTGCGCATCGCCTTCGCCCATCCGACCGGGCGCATAAATGTGCGCGGCGCCAACGGCACCGGCAAATCATCGCTGCTGGCGAGTCTCAAGACCGAGATGAAAAAGCGCGCCTATTATTGGCCGACCACGGACCGGCTCGCGTTTCATTTCACCGGCGGCGTCGTGCCGGTGGACGTCGAAGGCGATGACGAAGACGATGTCGTCGTGGTCGCCGAGTCGATGGACAAGAAGCTCGGTTTCTCGTCCGGCGAGCGCCAGCTGAAATCGCTTGAGGAAATCGTCAATTCCACCGATGCCGAAATCTATCTGCTCGACGAATGGGACGCCAATCTCGACAGCGCAAACAAGGCTAAGGCCGACGCGCTGGTCGACGCGCTCGCCGCGCGCGCGCGGGTCGTCGAGATATCCCATCGCGATGCGGCGTCGCCCAGCGTTCCCGCCTGAAGGGCAGGGTGCCGCGCTTGGCTTGCGGGTCCCGCCGTAAAGGTCCCCGCAGAATATGCTAGCCTTGTCCGGCGTCGGGACGAGAGTGATGGACCGCAGGCAAATCATAAGGATCCTTGGCGGAACGGCAGCTTTTGTGGCCGCCACCGCATGGCCGCGTGGCAGTGCGGGCGCGGCAAAGATCCCTCGCGTCGGCATCATCGACGATGGCTCCGATTGGGAGGCGTTTCGCCAAGAACTGCACGAACTGAACTATATCGAGGGCCAGAATATCGCGTTCGAATATCGGCAGGCGGACGGAACGCCCGAGCAGCTGGCCGCGGCGGTGCGCGAATTGGCGCACATTCCGGTTGATGTCATTACGGTCTATGGCACGCCGGCCGTCCAGGCGGCGCAACAAGCGACCAAATCCATTCCCATCGTCGTCATTGGGGTCGGCGATGTTGGCGCCGCGGGGATAGTCGTCAATTTCGCGCATCCGGGTGGCAATATCACGGGCAACACCGCTCTCAGTCCGGATATCGTCACCAAACGGCTGCAGGTCTTGCGTGATGCCATTCCCACTGTCTCGCGCTTGGTTTTGCTTTGGAATCCAAACAACGCGTCAAGCGCCGCGGCTTTAGATGAGTTTTGGAAGACCACGCCCTATTTCGGGATGAGCCTGACGCCAGTTGAGGCGCGCACGGCCGACGATTTTCCGCGGGCTTTCGCCGCGATGCTGTCGGACCGGCCCGATGCCGTGCTTACGACCAACGACTCGATGCACCAGATTCATATGGCACAGGTGATCGATTTCCTGCTCAAGAATCGGATTCCGGGCATGTTCCTGCTCCGGCGTAATGTCGTCGACGGCGGGCTGATGTCCTACGGCACGAGCATGCCGGACCTGTTTCGCCGCGGCGCCCGCTATGTGGATAAAATTCTTCACGGCGCCAAAGCCGGCGAGCTTCCGATCGAGCAGCCGGTTTCCTTCGGACTTGTCGTTAACTTGAAAACCGCGCGCGCCATCGGCCTTGAAATCCCCGCCGCGCTGCTTGCCAGGGCCGACGAGGTGATTGAATGACGCCGCGGTCTTCCATATTCCCCTCCCAACCCGGGCCGCGCTACCGCGCGCCCGAGTGCAAGCTTGGCGGGGAGGGATTAGGGGTGGGGGTAGAAAGGCGCAACCGCGGGCGTACCGCTTTCACGCCGCCTTTCTACCCCCTCCCGGGGTCCCTATCGCGCGAGCGCGATGGGGGTGACCCCATCCTCTCTCGACGAGGGGGAGGGAATAAAAATGCTAATATGGGTTCATGAAAGCCGACGTCGACCAAAAAAGTGGCGGAGTTAAAGCCGATTTAGTGGACCGCCCCGGCGTGGCGCCTTCAGGCGTCGCCTCGATCGTGCGCAGCCGGTTGTTTTTCAAATATACCTTTTTGTTCGTGACCGTGGTCGTGCTGGCGCTGGTCGCCAGCGGCGGGTTCGAAGTCCGGTTCTCGTATCAGGAACACAAGAATTCCTTGATCGGCATCCAGGAGCAGCAGGCGGTTGCCGCCGCCGACAAGATCGAAGAGTTCATCACTCAAATCGAAAGCCAAGTGGGCTGGACCACGCAGCTGCCATGGACCGACGGCACGCTCGATCAGCGTCGCTTTGATGCATTGCGGCTGTTGCGCCAAGTACCGGCGATCACCGAGCTTGCTCAAATCGATGCTGCAGGCCACGAGCAGCTGAAGGTTTCGCGGCTGACGATGGACGTGGTCGGAAGCGGCATCGACTACTCGCACAAGCCGGAATTCACGCAAGCCGTAGCGCACAAAGTGTATTACGGCCCAGTTTATTTTCGTCGGGAATCAGAGCCGTACATGATGCTGTCGCTCGCCGGCACCCGGCGCGACACCGGCGTGAGCATCGCGCAGGTCAATCTCAAGCTGATCTGGGATGTGGTTTCCAAGATCAAGGTCGGCGCGCATGGCCGCGCCTATGTGGTTGATTCCGACGGCCGGCTGATCGCGCACCCGGACATCAGCCTGGTGTTGCGCAATACCGACATGTCGCGCCTGGCGCAGGTGCGCGGCGCCCGTGCGGGTTCCGCGACCGAGGCCGTGCAAGAAGCCGACGATATCGGCGGCCACAGAGTGCTGACCGCCTATGCGCCGGTCAACCCGCTCGGCTGGTTCGTGTTTGTCGAGACCCCGATCGAAGAAGCCTATGCGCCGCTTTACCAATCACTCGAGCGGATGGGCTATGTCCTGCTCGGCGCGCTGGCGCTCGCCTTCATCGCCGGCATGTTCCTAGCCGGACGCATGGTGGTGCCGATTCAGGCGCTGCGCGCTGGCGCGGCGCGCATCGGCAGCGGCGATCTCGGCCAGCGCATCAGCATCAAGAGTGGCGACGAGGTCGAAGCGCTGGCCAATCAATTCAACGACATGGCCGGCAAGCTGCAGGAGTCCTACGCCGACTTGGAAAAGAAAGTCGAGCAACGCACCGGCGAATTGAGCGAGTCGCTGGAGCAGCAGACCGCGATCAGCGAAATCCTGCGGGTGATCTCGAACTCGCCCGATGACGTGCAGCCGGTGCTCAATTCGGTCGCCGAACACGCGGCGCGCATTTGCAAGGCGCAAGTGGTCGACATCATTCTGGTGCATGGCAACATTCTGCGCAGCAGCGCTGTTTTCGGTGAAATGAGACGGGACGTCGGCGAGGTGCCGCTCGATCGCTCCACTGTCATGGGTCGCGCTGTTTGCGACATGCAGCCCATACAACTCGAGGACCAGCAAGCCGCCGGGGACGAGTTTGCGCGCGGTCGCGAATTCGCGCGCAAGTTCGGGCATCGCACCATCCTGGCCGTTCCGTTGGTGCGCGAGGGACGCGCCTTAGGCTGCATTCTGGTACGCCGACACGAAATCAAGCTATTCCAGCAGAAGGACGTGGCACTCCTCACGACTTTCGCCGATCAGGCGGCGATCGCAATCGAGAATGTGCGGCTGTTCGAGGCCGAACAGCAGCGCACGCGCGAGCTTGCGGAGTCGCTTGAACAGCAGACCGCGACTGGCGAAGTGCTGAAGATTATCAGCCGCTCGACCTTCGATCTGCAGTCGGTGCTGGATACTCTCGTCGAATCTGCCGCCCGCCTGTGTGATGCCGATATGGTCTCGATAAATCGCGCGCAGGAAGATGGCTACCGCGCGATTGCTATGTACGGATTCTCACCCGAACTTAAGAAATATGTCTCCGAGCACCCGATTCCCGGCGGCAGAGCGTCTGTCGTGGGCCGAACGGTGATGGAAGGCTCGACGATTCAGATCCCCGATGTGACGGCAGATCCCGACTACAAGTCCGAACTTGTTAAGGCTGCCAATATCCGCACGTTGCTGGGCGTGCCGCTGTTGCGTGAAGGCACCCCGACCGGCGTCATCGCGCTGATGCGACGCGAGGTGCGGCCGTTCACCGAGAAGCAAATCGAATTGGTGGCGACCTTCGCTGACCAGGCGGTGATCGCCATCGAAAACGTGCGGTTGTTTGAGGAAATTCAGGAAAAGAGCCGGCAGGTCGAGGAAGCAAGCAAACACAAGTCGCAGTTCCTCGCCAATATGAGCCACGAATTGCGCACGCCGCTGAACGCGATCCTCGGCTATGCCGAGCTCGTCCTTGACGGGATTTACGGCGATGCGCCGGAGAAGATGCGCAACGTGCTCGAGCGCATCCAGACCAACGGCAAGCACCTGCTCGGGCTGATCAATGACGTGCTCGACCTGTCCAAGATCGAGGCAGGGCAGCTCGTGCTTTCGCTCAACGATTATTCGATCAAGGACATGATGCAGGGCGTCTATGTCGCGGTCGAGCCGCTCGCCGGCAACAAGAAACTGAACTTCAAGCTCGAAGTGCCGCCGAATTTGCCGCCGGCGCGTGGCGACGAACGGCGTCTCTCGCAGGTGCTGCTCAACCTGGTCGGCAATGCGATCAAATTCACCGATACCGGTGAAGTGGCCATGAAGGCTTCCACGGCCAATGGCAGCTATACTATTGCGGTGAGGGACACCGGCCCCGGCATTGCCGAGGCCGACCAGGCTAAAATATTTGAAGAATTTCAGCAATCGGACAGCACGCATACCAAGGCCAAGGGCGGCACCGGCCTTGGCCTGGCCATCGCCAAGCGGATCGTCGAAATGCATGGCGGTCGGCTGTGGGTTGAATCGGCTCTCGGCAACGGGGCGACATTTTTCTTCACGATTCCATTGCGCGTCGAACATACGGAGAAGGCATGAGCAAGCGCATACTTGTCGTCGAGGACCAGGAGGATAATCGCCAAATCCTCCGCGACCTGTTGGGCAGCGTCGGTTACGAAATGACGGAAGCCTGGGATGGCGAAGCCGGCGTCGCCGCGGCCAAAGAGCTGCGCCCGGATCTCATTCTCATGGATATCCAACTGCCATTGATGGACGGCTACGAGGCAACGCGCCGCATCAAGTCCGATCCCGAACTGAACAAAATCCCGATCATCGTCGTGACGTCCTATGCCTTGAGCGGCGATGACAGCAAAGCGCACGCCGCCGGTTGCGATGCCTACGTCACCAAGCCTTACAGTCCGCGCCAGCTGCTCGCCAAGATCAAAGAGTTCTTGCCGTAGCGCCCCAGAAACCCATGCATAATCCGGCCCGCATCCTCGTCGTCGACGATAATGAGACCAACCGGGACATCCTGGTCACCCGGCTGTCCAAGCACGGCTATGAGATGCTGCAAGCCGCTGACGGCGAGGAAGCGCTTGCGAGTGCCTCGCAACACCGCCCCGATCTCATTCTGCTCGACGTCGAAATGCCAAAGCTAGACGGTTTCGAGGTCTGCCGGCGGCTAAAGCAAGATCCGGCCATGCCGTTCATGCCGATCATTCTCTGCACTGCGCGTGCGGCTTCGCAGGACGTGGTTACCGGACTTGATGCCGGCGCCGACGAATATCTGACCAAACCGATCGACCAGGCGGCACTGGTCGCCCGCGTGCGTTCGATGCTGCGGATCAAGGAATTGCACGATCAAGTTCAGGCTCAAGCCAAGGATCTGGCAGGCTGGAATCAGACCCTGGAGCAGCGCGTGAACGAGCAGGTATGCGAGCTCGACCGCATGAACAAACTTAAAGGTTTCCTTTCACCCCAGATTGCCAAACTCGTAGTGTCGGACGAGAAACTGTTGGAGAGCCACCGCCGTGACATCACTGCCGTGTTCTGCGATCTTCGCGGCTTCACCGCATTTGCCGAACACGCCGAGCCCGAAGACATCATCACGGTCCTGCAGGAATATTATCGCTGCCTTGGCGAATCGATCGATCGTTTCGAAGGCACCCTGCAGCACTTCGCGGGCGACGGCTTGCTGATCATCTTCAACGATCCAATACCATGCCACGATCCCGCGGTGCGCGCCGTGCGTATGGCGGTAGAGATGCGCAGCCGCGTCTCGACGCTTGCCGAGAAATGGCGTCGCTTCGGTCACGAGCTCGGTTTCGGCATCGGTATCGCGTCCGGGCACGCCACGCTGGGAAACGTCGGCTATGCGGGACGCTTTCATTATTCGGCGACCGGCACGGTGGTCAATCTCGGATCGCGCTTGTGCGCGCACGCCAATGACGGGCAAATTTTGATCGATGGCCGAGTCCAGGTGGCGGTGGAAAAAGTCGCCGAGCTCGAAGCGCTCGGCGAACTGGATCTCAAAGGTCTGCACCGGCCGATCCGCGCCTACAACGTGCGCGTTTTGACAGCTTGACCAATTGGCCGCGTGAAATGACGGCCGAGCGAGGGAAAAACCGGGGGGAACTGTGCTCAATGGACTAACGGACGCGATCGAGGAATTGGCGCTCGCCAACCGCATCCTCGCCCATGAAGGCGTGCTCGATGCTTTCGGCCATGTGAGCGTGCGGCACCCGAATAATCCTGATCGTTATTTATTGTCGCGCTCGCGCTCGCCCCTGTTGATCGAACCTGACGACATTTTGGAGTTTGCGCTCGATTCCGAACCGGTGCGGCCGCCGAAGGCGCTGCTTTATGCGGAGCGCGTCATTCACGGCTGCATCTATCAAGCGCGCCGCGACGTGCTCGCGGTGTGCCATCACCATGCTCCGGCGGTGCTGCCGTTCTGCATCGCCGGCAAGCCGATAGCGCCGGTTTTTCATCTCGGCGCGGCGATGGGCGAGGAAGCGCCGTTCTGGGATCAATATGACGAATTCGGCGCCACCAATCTTCTGGTCGTTAAGCCCGAGGAGGGACGCTCGCTTGCCCGCGCGCTCGATCAACATTCCGCCGTGCTGATGAACCGGCACGGCGCGACTGTGGTCGGGGGGAATCTGAAAGAGCTCGTCGCGCGCGCGATCTTCATGTGCCAGAACGCCGAGTATCAGCTGCGCGCGCTTGCGCTTGGCGCGCCGCAGCCGCTGCACCGCGGTGAAATCAAACTGGCGGGCACGCTGAGCGCGTTGCCGAATGTCGTGACCAGGACGTGGGAATATTGGAGCGCGCGGTTGGAAGCGAGTGGCGGCCTGCCGCCGCCCCGCATGCCGGCAAAGGCGCCGCGCCGCGCGATGGCAAGATCGGCGCGCGGCACCGCGCGCGAACGCCGCAAGGGCCGCCGCCGTTAAGCCGCGTAAGGATTAATGACGATCTCGCGCCGCGGCGCTGATGGCGCCAAGCATGGCGGCGCGGTCTTTGTCGAGAACGCTGCGGACGGTTTGCTGCTGGCCGATTTCGCCCATTTCGCGTTGGCGCTTGACCGTGGCGTTTGTCATCAGCGGCTCGACCCCGAGCTCGCGTAAGGTTTCGGCCACTTCCTCCATTTCGGCAGCGCGCCGCTCACCGTGGACCGCCATCCGTTCCAGGTTGTAGCGCACGATCTTCGCCCAATCGAGTCCGGGATAATTGTTGCGCATCGATGCGGCGACTTCATCGATGACGCCAGCGCGCGCGGCGGCCAAAAAGCACTCGAGCGTGAGCGCTTCGATGCCCTTGATCATCACGCTGCGCACCATTTTGATTGCCGCCGCCGCGCCAATCTCGGCGCCGGCGACGCTGGTGCGCATACCAAGGGCGGCGAGCGTCGGCGCGACGGCTTGGCTGTCCGGTCCCGCAATGAGCATCGGCGTCTGATGGCGCGCGGGATGGATCGGCGCCAACACGGCGACGTCAATGTAGCGTGCGGCGGCGGCGAGCATTTTGGCTGTGTCCTGCTTGCGGCCGGGCGACACCGAATTGATGTCAAGGAAGAACGGATTTCCGCGCAAATGCGCTTTTACCGATTCCGCCGCGTCGCCGCTTGAGGCCGCGGTGACTGCGGAAATGACGAGCTCGGCTTGTCGCACCGCGTCCACCGCGGAGGCGGCGCAATGCACCCCGCTCGCATCGGCGGCGCGCCGCAGTTCGTTGCCCGCGCTTTGCGGAAAAAGAATATCCCAGGCCCTCATCTCCGCCGCGTCGGCATCATGCAGTCCCGCGGCAATGGCCTGGCCGGCTTCGCCGAAGCCGATGAAAGCGATTCTTGGTTTGTCGTCGGCCACGCATTCCTCGTGGAGTTTTGGGTGCGGCGCGCTGGTTACGGCGCCTCGCCCGCATCCGCAAATGATCGCAGGTTTGCTGCAGGTTTGCTATATGGTGCGCAATCTGGCTGGCCCCGCGTTGCCGCGGAGTCATATCCCGCATAATTTTTGACGAGTAAGCACATGGCAGCTCACCCTTGTCGCGACCGACTGGAACAGGCGCTGGCGCGCATCGCCGATCCAAAAGGCGAGGGGGCGCGCACCTGCCCCACCGTCTACGGCGACACCGCGCGGGCGGCGGCCGATGCCAGCGATGTGCGCGCCGCGCGCGGCCGCGCGCTTGGACCACTCGACGGCGTTATCGTCAGCATCAAGGATCTCTTCGACGTTGCCGGCGAACCGACCAGGGCCGGCTCGAAGATCCTGGCCGAGGAGGCCGCGCCGGCAGTTTCCGATGCTGTCATCGTGCAGCGGCTGCGTCAGACGGGCGCGGTCATCGTCGCCAAGACCAATATGACCGAGTTCGCATTTTCTGGGATCGGCGCCAATCCGCATTTCGGCACGC